>JBBQAK010000428.1:0-3327 GCA_038316215.1 Gemmatimonadales bacterium
GGCACACGACACCGTGCCGCGCTCGGCTTGGCTGAAGAAACCGACGCCATCGTGATCGTGGTCTCCGAAGAGACCGCGGTCGTGTCGGTGGCGCGCGACGGCGCCTTACAGATTCGCCTCTCGCCGGTGCAAGTGCGCGACCTGCTGGCGGGACGTGCGGTGAAGGCGGCAGGATGACAACAACGGGAACACCAACGCGCGCTCGTTTTCAGCTGCCGCCGTCGATTATCGCCCCGGTTCTCGCGGTCGTGGTGCTGTTCCCGGCGTATCTCGCGACCGCCGCGCCGGATCTCACCTTCTGGGATGCCACAGAGCTCGTGACGGCGGCGCGTACGCTCGGCATTCCGCATCCGCCCGGCACGCCGCTCTGGGTGCTCATGGCGCACGTGGTCTCGAATGTGTTTTCGAACACCGGCCCGGCGCGGGCCGTGACGATGCTGTCGGTGCTGGCGAGTGCGTTGGTGGGCGGCGTCGGGGCCTCGATGCTGCGCCGCTGGATTGGATCGCGTGGCGCGGTGGTCGGCGCCGTGATTGCCGGCACGATGACGACGGTCTGGAGCAATGCCACCGAGACCGAAGTGTACGCGGTGTCGTTGCTCTTCTCGGCGCTGATGCTGGCGGTCGGTGAGTATGCCGGACGGCCGGGTGTGTCGGACCACGCGCGTCGCCGCGCGCGCGCGCTCGTCGTATTCCTGGCGGCGATCGCGGTGCCGTTGCATTTGAGTGTGCTGGTGGCCCTGCCGGCCGCGCTGGTCTTTGCGTGGACCGGCCCTCGGGTCCGCCTGGTTGACGTGGTCGGCTGGGGCGCGCTCAGCCTGCTCGGGGTGTCGGCGGTGGCGGTACTGCCACTGCTGAATGCTGCGGGGCCCGAACTGGCGTCGGGACACCCTGATTCGCTCCGGGCGCTCGTGGCCGTGCTCCGCCGCGAGCAGTACGATGTCGCCGGACTGCTCCCGCGCACGGCGCCGCTTTGGCTGCAGCTGGCGAACGTGTTCGAGTGGGCCGACTGGCAGGTCGCGTTCGGCGTGCATCCGTTCCCCACGCCGTCGGTGCCGCGCACCCTGTTGACCCTCTCGTTCGTGTGGTTGGCGGTGCTCGGACTGCGCACCGTGTGGCGTCATGAGGCGCGGGTCGGGCGCGCCATGCTGGTGTTGCTGTTCTCGGGCACCGTGGGCGTGGCCGTCTGGCTCAACATGCGTGCCGGTCCCACCTTCGGCGGGAGCTTCATCCCGGCCGGGGCCCTGCATGAGGCACGGGAGCGCGACTACTTCTTCGTGCTCGGTTTCTGGAGCTGGGGATTGTTGGCGGGGGTCGGTCTTGCCGCCATCTCCGCCGCATTCGCCACACGCCTGCCGGCGCCCATAGCCGCCTTGCCGCTGCTTATCGGGGCGGTGCCGCTGGTGGCCAATGGAACCGTGATGGATCGCACACGGGAGCCGATCGCGATCATGCCACGCACGTACGCCCGGCTGCTGCTCGACGCGATCCCGCAGCGCGGTGTACTGCTGGCCGCTGGGGACAACGACACGTTTCCGCTCTGGTATCTGCAGCAGGTGGAGGACTACCGGTCGGATGTCACCGTCGTCACCGTGCCGCTCCTCGGCGCCACCTGGTACCGGGAATCGCTCGCCGCGCGGCGACTGTTGGCGCCTGACGCGGTGCGGAGTTGGCGGGGGCTCGAGGCCACGCTGCGGTCGGTCATGCTTCACGCTACGGCAGACGGGCGCGACGTACGGGTCAGTACCTTGCTGGCGCCTGCCGACCGACATCGCCTTGACCGGACGCGGGGGTGGGCGTTGGAGGGGCTGGTGTACGCGCCGTCGGCGAGTACCGCGCCGGGCGCGATCACGCTCGACGCCCCCGCGTTGGCGCGGGCGCGCGAGCAGGTGCCTCGCGCGGCGCTCTCGCCGATCCCGGCCGGCGCCGAACCGGCAGTGGCGCAGATGCAGGCGCTGCTGCGCTGTACGCAAGTGCGGCGTATCGACGACCCGTTACTTGTGTCGTCGTGCAACGCTCCCTAACCTTATGTGCTATGCCAATTTCGGACCATGTCGCAACGATGGTGGCGGAGGTTCGTGAGCGCATCGCCGCGGCACGCGAACGGGGAGGACACGGGCAGGACGTCACCCTGATCGCGGTCACGAAAACGCACGGCCCCGACGCCGTGCTGGCGGCTTGGAACGCGGGCGTCCACGACGTGGGCGAGAATAAAGTGCAGGAAGCCGAATCAAAGCGGGCGCAGGTGACGGTGCCGGTCCGCTGGCATCTGATTGGTCACCTTCAGCGCAACAAGGCGAAGAACGCCGCGAAGTTCGACCTCGTCCACAGTCTCGATAGCGAGCGGCTTGCCGTCGCGCTCGATGACGCGGCCGGCGAAGCGCAGCGGGTGCTCGAGGTGCTGGTGCAGGTCAACGTGAGCGGGGAGTCCACCAAGAGTGGGTTCGCGCTGCATGACCTGCCGACCGTCGCTGAGCGCCTCCACGCATGCAACAATCTGCGGGTCCGGGGCGTCATGACGATGGCGCCGTTCGATGCCGATGACTCGGTGTTGCGCGCCGTCTGCGCAGGCGCGCGGGACGCGCGGTCGCACCTGCAGGCGGCCGGGTTCGGGGCGGAGTGGCTGAGCATGGGCATGTCGGGCGACTACGAAGTCGCGATCGAAGAAGGCGCAACGCACGTACGGCTGGGCACAGTGCTGTTCGGCAGTCGGACCTGATTCACCCGGGAATTCGCATGGCGGACGAAAGCTTTCAAGGCTTCCATCTCACCGCGCTTGACGCGCGGCGCTTCGATTTCGGCAACGCATTGCGTGGCTATGACCGCGCACGCGTGGACCAATTCCGCGAGCAGGTCGCCGAGGAACTGGAGCGCTTGTCGCGCGCCAATCAGGAGCTCGATCAGAAGGCGCGCAACTTCCACGAACAGTTGAAGTCCTTTCGCGATCGCGACAAGGCGCTCAACGAAGCGCTCGTGAGCGCCCAGCAACTGCGCGGCGATATTAAGGAGCAAGCGGAGCGCGAGGCGCAGTTGATTCTGCGTGAAGCGCAGGCCGAGGCCGACAAGCTGCTGCAGGGGGTGCGTGATGAACTGCGCCGCTCCGAAGAAGCGGTGCAAGCACTGTGGCGCACGCGTCGGAGCTATCTCGCGCAGCTGCGCCATCAGCTCGAGCGGCAGCTCACTGAATTGAACTCGGCCGAATCCGAACCGATCCCCGAATTCACCACGCCGCGCAACATGTCGGCCGTGCGCGCGGAGCCATCGGTGGTGCAGGAGATTCGCGAGTTGCCCGTACGCCCGATGGCCCCCACGCCGTCGTGGCTCGATGTC
>JBBQAK010000242.1:0-6189 GCA_038316215.1 Gemmatimonadales bacterium
GAGAAGCGGATGCTGCCGTTGCAGGCAGGCGATGTGCCGGCCACGTATGCCGATGTCGAAGCGCTCGTGCGTGACGTCGGCTTCGCGCCGAAAACACCGATCGAAACCGGCGTGGCGAACTTTGTCGCCTGGTATCGCGAATATTTTCAGATTGGAGACTGACCCCGCATGAAGATTGCCATGATCGGAACGGGCTACGTTGGCCTCGTATCCGGTGCCTGTTTCGCGGAGTTCGGGCCTGATGTGACCTGTGTCGATGTCGACGCCGCGAAGATCGCACGCCTGCTCAACGGTGAGATCCCGATCTACGAACCGGGTCTCGACGCGCTGGTCGCCAAGGGCATCAAGAGCGGGCGCCTCTCGTTTACGACCGATCTGGCGAAGGCGGTGTCGGAAGCGGATGCCGTGTTCATCGCCGTGGGCACGCCGTCACGCCGCGGTGATGGGCACGCCGACCTGCGCTTTGTGGAGGCGGCGGCGATCGAGATCGCCAAGTCGCTGCAGGGATACACCGTGGTCGTTACGAAGAGTACGGTACCGGTGGGCACCGGTCGCCGCGTGGCGGAGCTCATTCGCGGCGCCAATCCGACCGCCGAGTTCGATGTGGCGTCGAATCCCGAGTTCCTGCGGGAAGGCTCGGCGATCGGCGACTTCATGCGTCCCGATCGCGTCGTCATCGGCGCCGAAACCGATCGCGCGCGTACGGTGATGCAGGCGGTGTATCGTCCGCTCTATCTCATGGAGACGCCGGTCGTGATGACGACGCTCGAGACGGCGGAGCTCACGAAGTACGCGGCAAACGCCTTTCTGGCCACCAAGATCACCTTCATCAACGAGATGGCGGATCTGTGTGAGAAGGTCGGTGCGAACGTACAGGATGTGGCGCGCGGCATGGGTCTCGACGGGCGCATCGGCAAGAAGTTTCTGCACGCCGGTCCGGGCTATGGAGGCTCGTGCTTCCCGAAGGACACGGTCGCACTGGTGCGCACGGCGCAAGAGTACGGATCACCGGCGCGCTTGGTGGAGACCGTGGTGCAGGTGAATGACACGCGCAAGGGTGCGATGGCGTCGCGCGTGATCGCGGCGTGCGGCGGCTCCGTGCGCGGAAAAACCATCGGTGTGCTTGGCGTGGCGTTCAAGCCCAACACCGACGACATGCGTGAAGCACCGAGTCTGGCGATCGTGCCGGCGCTGCAGGATGCGGGCGCCGCCGTGCGTGCGTACGATCCGGCCGCCATGCACGAAGCCGGAACGCTGCTGCCGGGCGTGCACTGGTGCGCCGACGCGTACGACGTCGCGGTCGGTGCCGATGTGCTGGTGATCATTACCGAGTGGAACGAGTTCCGCGCGCTCGATCTCGATCGCATCGGCGCATCGATGACGCAGAAGGTGCTGGTCGACCTGCGCAACGTGTACCGCGGCGAGGATGTGCGGGCGCAGGGCTTCACGTATACGAGCATCGGCAGGCCGTAACCGTATCGTTCGCTTAATCGCTGGGCGGCCGCGCTATCCTTTCGTTCTGCGCGTTACCCACGCCGCCCAGGTCCCGGCCCGTGTCGTCATCGCGCAACGAGGTGCCGCCTGCGCCACGCCTGGGGCCCCACGTGAACGCGACGAAGCCCACGAGAAACACGGAGGCAAAGCCGAACCACTGCATGGCGTACGACTGGTGCGGCCCTTCGGACGGAGAAGGCGGCGGCACGCGCGCGGCCTTCGTGATGTCGTACATCGCCGTGTCCCCGAGCGCGAGCAGGATAAAGGGCGCGAGCGGCTGCCCGGTGAGCGCGGCGATGGTGTCGCGGTCGAGCAAGCGCACGGCGCGTGTGGCCGTCTGCATCTGGACCATGCCCGGCTTGGGCGCCGGGAAAGAAATCACCAATGCATCGAGGTCGAGGGTATCGGCTTCACGCGCCTTGTCGCGATCAAACGTGCGCCCATCGGGTGAGTACACGAAGCCGCGCAATACGAGCACCGCCGTGTCCCCCCATGCGCCGTCAAGCGGACGCACCGGCGTGAGCAGGTGCACTCCCGGCGAGCCGGCCTGCGAGCGCGTGGCATGCACGATTTCACCAGCGTAGTCAGCCACGCCGCGAATGTGCACCCGGCGCCAATGCGAATCGGTGGTATCCACCGCCTGAAGCGTTGACACGCTGACCACCGGCATCGTACCGCGCGTGAGCACGATCGCGTTCTGCGCCCGTCGCTGCGAGAGCCGATCCAGCTGCCAGATCCCAAGCCGAATGCACACGGCGGCGGCGATCACCGTGAGCACGCCGAACACCAGCGTCTTCGTGCTGCGACGACTCATGACTCGGTCGCGGGCGTCGTAGACGGCGGGGTCACCTTCGTGGTGCGCGCTTTCCGGGGAGCCGGACGGACCGCAGCGCGCTTAGCGACCACCGAGCTCGGTGACGTCTTCGCCGCCGCGTTGTTGGCCGCTTTCGCCGCGGGCCGCTTCATCGGCTCTGCCACGACGGTCCGAGCAGTGGCCGCGGGTTGTGCTTTCTTCGGCGCCTTCGGCCGCTGCGGCTCGGTGGGCTTCTTGAGCTCCTTGGCCTTCTTGGTTTTCTTGGGCTCCTTCAGCTTCTTGAGCTTCTTGAGCTCCTTGGGCGGCTTCGGCTCCTTCGGCACCTTCGGCACCTTCGGCTCCTTCGGCTCCTTCGGCTCCTTAACCGACTTCTGACCCATCGGCGCTTTCGGCTCCTTCGCCTGCTTGGGCTCCTTCGCCTGCTTGGGCTCCTTCGCCTGCTTGGGCTCCTTCGGCGCCTTCGCCGGTTTCGGCACTTTCGGTGCTTTGGCCGGCTTCTCCTTCTTCGATTTCGACGACGCGGTGCCCGACAGCAATGCCGCCGCTCCACCGACTGCACGGTCGGCCAACACATCCAGCACGGCGCGCGCCTCCGGCTCCTTGGCCGGCAGCAACACGAGAATGCTGAGCGGCGGCAATGACACGGTCACCGACTGCGGAAAGCCGTGATACGGTACAAGCTCCGCCTCCACCGCCTCGGCAACCTCGTAGCCACTCCCGCCGAACGTGGTCGCGTCAGAGTTGAGCACGACGTGATACGCGCCCATCGACGGCGCGCCAATCCGGAACGCATCGCGTGGGACCGGCGTGAGATTGAGCACCACCATCGCGTGCGCCGATCCGTCATACCGCGCATACGACAGTACCGACTGCTCCTTGTCAGAGACGTCGATCCAGCCAAAACCCGACGGCTCGTGATCGCGCCGCCAGAAGCACGAATGCTGTCGATAGAGCGCCCCGATCGCCTCCATGAACGCCATCAGCCCCTGTCGCCGCACATCGCCGAGCAAATGCCACTCAAGACTGATGTCGTGATTCCACTCGTGATGTGACCCGAGCTCCGTGCCCATGAAAAACAAGGATTTGCCCGGGCGCGTGATCGAGTAGCCGATAAGCGCGCGTAGATTCGCAAAGCGCTGCCACACGTCACCGGGCATTTTCTCGAGCAACGACTGCTTGAGGTGCACGACTTCATCGTGCGACAGCGGATTCATGAACCGTTCGCTGTACTCGTACATCATCGCGAACGTCAGCTTGTCGTGCGCGCCCTTGCGGAAGAAGGGATCGACTTTGAAGTAGTCGAGCGTGTCGTGCATCCACCCCATATTCCACTTCAGCGTAAAGCCGAGTCCGCCCTCGCTGATCGGATGCGTGACCTTCGGCCACGACGTGCTTTCCTCGGCCACCGTCATCACGCCCGGATGCAGCGAATGCACCGCGTGATTGAGCTGCTTGAGGAACGACACCGCCTCGAGATTCTCTCGGCCGCCGAACCGGTTACGGAGCCACTGCCCTGCCTCGCGGCCGTAGTCGAGATACAGCATCGAGGCCACGGCGTCCACGCGCATCCCATCGATGTGAAATTCCTCGATCCAATACAGCGCGTTGGCCAGCAGGAAGTTGCGCACTTCGTGGCGCGCATAGTTGAAGATGTGCGTGCCCCACTCGGGGTGATCGCCGAGTCGCGGGTCCTCATGCTCGTAGCAGGCGGTGCCGTCGAAACGGCGCAGCGCCCAGTCATCCTTGGGGAAATGGGCCGGAACCCAATCCAGCAGCACGCCGATACCCGCCTCGTGCATCGTATCGACAAACGCCCGGAAATCGTCAGGTGATCCGTGGCGCGAGGTGGGTGCGAAGTAACCGCCCACCTGATAGCCCCACGAACCGCCGAATGGATGCTCGAGCACGGGCAACAGCTCGACGTGCGTGAACCCCATGCGTTTCACGTGCTCGGCGAGTCGGGGCGCCAACTCGCGATACGTCAGCAGGCGATTGTGCTCGCCGCGCATCCAGGAACCGAGGTGTACCTCGTACACCAACATCGGCTCGCGGAGCGGATCGGCGTCCGCGCGCTGTGCCAGCCACGTGCCATCCTTCCAGTCGTACGTTCCACGCGCTTGCACGATGGATGCATGCCCGGGGCCCTGCTCCATTTTGAAGGCGTACGGATCGGTCTTCACGCGCAGCGCACCGCTGGGCGATCGGATCTCGAACTTGTACATCGCCTCTGCGCCGACACCGGGCACGAACAGCTCGAACACGCCGCTCGCCCCGAGCAGACGCATTTGATGTGCGCGTCCGTCCCAGCCGTTGAACGCGCCGATGACCGATACGCGTGAGGCATTCGGCGCCCACACCGCGAACGATGTGCCGACCACGCCATCGATCTCGCGGATGTGCGCCCCGAGTTTCTCCCAGAGACGAAGGTGGCGTCCTTCGTTGAAGAGATGGAGATCCATCTCGCCGAGCGTGGGGAGAAATCGGTACGGATCGTCGCGTAAGACGACGCGGCCGTCGCCGAACGTGATCTCGAGTCGATACGCGATGGGCGCGGTGCGGTCGCTCAGAAAGAGCGCAAACAACCCGTGCTCATCGCGCTCCATCGGCCAGCGCTGTTCGCCAAGGAGCACGGCGATGGATGCCGCGTTGGGCTGAAAGGCGCGAATCGCGACCCCGGCCACACCCTGGAGGGTGATCGGATGCGCACCCAGGAGGTCGTGCGGCACGGCGGATTCGCCTCGAACGAGCCGGAGCGCGGCGTCGGCTGATGCAGTCGGCACAGTCATGTGTGAAGTATATCCCCCGCGAGGGGTCGCGTCAGAACAGCGATGGCTGGTCCCCGATCGAACGCGGGTCCACCGTCGCGATCCCGAGCCGCTCCTGCAGCATCCGCACCGAGGCTGGGCCGTGTCCGGCGAAGTGGTTGTTGACGAACCCGTAGACCTCGCGTACGTGGCGCTGCAGCACGGGGATCATGCGGCTCCACGCGTCGAGCTCGGCAGTTCGGTCCACCTGCAGCCGGGAGTAATCCACAATAGCCCGATCGGGTCCCATCCAGCGCAGATAGGCGAAATCCGCCGTCGGCTGCTCACACAACTTGAGCAGCCAGTCGCGCGGAATCCATCGGCCGTCGCTCAGGGCCAACGCGACGCCGTGGCGCTTGAGCAACGCCAACGTGCGCTTCCGTACCCAGGCGGCCTGCCGGAACTCCACGGCGAATCGGAGATCCGGCGGCAATACCGACAGAAAGGCCGCCAAGGCGTCGATTTCGGCTGGTGAGAAATCGGGTCCACACTGAATCAGAATCGGACCGAGCCGTGGCCCAAGCTCTCGCATACGATCGGTGAACGCGTGCAGCAGGTCGACCGCGTCCACGAACCGTCGCTCGTGCGTGATCTCCTGCGGAAGTTTACAGGTGAAGGTGAACTCGGGCGGTGTCCGCGACGCCCAACCACGCACGGTACTGGCTGGCGGGATCGCGTAGAACGTCGAGTCGATCTCCACGGCCTCGAAGGCGCGCGTAAACGTGCGCAGAAAGTCCACAGGACGGGTGCCGTCTGGGTAAAAGGGCCCGACCCACGATGGATAATTCCATCCTTGCGTGCCCAACCGCAGTCGGGCGCTCATCGGCGTAGCAGGTACGTCACCGATAGGTCTCGAAGAACCCGCGTCCGCGGCCGCTGAGTACCCGACCGCGGATGCGGCCTTCGACCCGCGCCTCGCCCGCCATCTGTACGAACCACGGCCTGCGCAGCGCGCGCGCCGTCTCGCTATCACCACGCTCCACCAATCCGATGCGCGTGTCCGTCGCCACCGCATCGTCGACGGTGAGCACAATCCGTAGGGTGTCGGTGCCGCGCACGTCGAACAACTCCGCGGTG
>JBBQAK010000130.1:0-9277 GCA_038316215.1 Gemmatimonadales bacterium
GGCCGCTTGCGCGAGCCGGTCGGCAGCCGCGCCGGTTGCCGCCAACGCCGGAGCGAGTGTCGTGAGCCAGTCGAATCCATCAAGCGAGGCTCGGACCTGGAGGGCATGCGCACGCCAAGCCGCCGGCGAGGTCGGCCGATGGGAATACCACTCCTCACCGACCTCACCGCGCTGCACCGCTTGGGAAAGCGTGCTGCCGCCCAGCTGGGCCGTGCGAACGATCACGCCGTCTACCGACATCGGAACTGGGTCACGGACAGTCACGCCCTCTGCTCACTTGTGGTACGGTTCGCCTCGAATGATGGTGCCAGCTCGGTACAATTGCTCCGAGAGCACCAGCCGCGCTACCTCATGCGGCAAGGTCCATGGGGCCAACGACAATCGACGGGCCGATCGGCCACGTATGGCCTCGCCGAGACCGTGTGCACCACCGATGACCAACGCGACGCTGCGGGCCTGCTCGCGTTGATCCTGCAGCCACGTCGCGAAACGGGATGAATCCATCGACTCCCCACCCGGATCGCAGGCGATGAGCTGCGCATCGGAGGGGATTCGCTCGGCCAATCGTTCGGCCTCCCGCTCGATCACGAGCGCCGGGGTCAGTCCGCGCCCCGATTCCTCTTTGACTTCGATGACGTCGAGTGGCCAGTACCGCGCCGCTCGCGTCTCATAGTCCCGAATGGCATCGGCCAGCCCCGCGTGGCGGGGCCGGCCGATTACCAGCAGCGAGATCCGCATGGCTCCCGATTCCGCGCCGCGTCCATCATCACGGGCAGAAGGGATCACAGGTGCACGCAATCACGCGTAGATGCCGCGGAGGCGGTGCACCGTGGCCACACGACTGATCGACAGCATGTAGGCCGCCGTACGCATGTTCACGCGATGCTGCTTCGAGAGGGTAAGGACATCATGGAAGCTGCGGGTCATGATACCGCCGAGTCGCTCGTTCACGTCGGCCTCGGACCAGAAGTAGCCCATGCGATCCTGCACCCACTCGAAGTACGACACGGTCACGCCACCCGCGTTGGCAAGAATATCGGGAATCACGAAGATCCCCTTCTCATCGAGCATCGAGTCAGCCGGGGCGGTGATCGGTCCGTTGGCGCCTTCGCAGATCACCTTCGCGCGAATGCGCGCGGCGTTCTTCCTCGTGATGACATTCTCGAGCGCAGCCGGCACGAGCACGTCCACCTCGAGCGTGAGCAGCGTGTCGGCGTCGATCAAGTCGCCGCCCGTGAAGCCTTCAAGCGAGCGATGCGCTTGCACGTGCGCGATGGCGGCCTCGATGTCGATGCCGTTCGCGTTGTAGTTCGAACCGGCCCGATCGCCAATGCCCACGACCTTGCAGCCTTCAGCCGCCATCAGTTTGGCTGCCGTCGAGCCCACGTTGCCGAAGCCCTGCACCGCAACCGTCGCGCCCTTCATGGGGAGGCCGAGATGATCGAGCGCCTCGCGCGTGACCAGCATGCAGCCGCGACCAGTGGCTTCCCGGCGCCCGTACGAGCCGCCCATTTCAATGGGCTTGCCGGTCACCACGGCATTCTCAGTGCGACCGACGTGCATCGAGTAGGTATCCATCACCCACGCCATCACGCGCTCGTTGGTATTCACATCCGGCGCGGGAACGTCGGTGTCTGGCCCCAACAAAGAGATGATGCCCTTGGTGTAGCGACGCGTCACGCGCTCAAGTTCACCAACGCTCATTGTAAGCGGATCGCAGATCACACCGCCTTTGGCACCGCCAAAGGGCAGATTCACGACGGCGCACTTCCACGTCATCCACGCCGCGAGCGCCTTCACTTCCTCGAGCGTGACCTTCATGTCGAAGCGGATTCCACCCTTCGCCGGACCACGCGAGGTGTTGTACAGCACGCGGTATCCGGTAAACACTTCCACGTCCCCGTTGTCGAGCTGCACGGGCACCGAAACGATCAGCTGCTTTTCTGGATTGCGAAGGATCTTGTAGATGCCGGGCTCAAGATCGAGCAGCTCAGCTGCGCGGTCGAAGCGGGACATCATCCCTTCGAACGGATCATCTTCGTTCAGGAACGTATCTTTGTCCGGTCGGACGATACTATCCGTCGGAAGGCGGAGGAGGTCGATAGCCATTTCGCCAGGTATTTGAGGCCGGACTCAGCCGGCGGTGGGAGTGATGGCCCTGCGCGCCGTCAATACTCGGGCTACAGCTTGCTCCAGTATCTCGGCGCCTTGCTCGACCACCACAGTCTGGGAAACATACCAAAGCGCGGCTCCGGCGCGAGGCCAAAGTGGCTCCAGTTTGACGGCATCTTTGAGCGTGCAGAGCACCGCTACTGAGGGATCTGCCCGTGCCATGATGTCCGACAGGTCGCTGGCCACGAAATCGTGGTGGTCCGGATAGACAGCGTGATGCTGGACGATGGCCCCTGCGGTCTCCATTTGGCGACGGAACGCGTCGGGATCGGCGATGGCGCTGACCAGGAGCAGTTTTCGTCCGCGGAGCCACGGCAGTTCGTGCTGGAGTCCGCGCGGTGTCGCCTGCCCACCGCCTATACTCGCGGCGAGCCGAATGCTCCCCGGCGCCAAACGCAGCTGTGCGATGGGGACAGCTGGCGCGGCCGCGCGTATAGCCAGCCGCACCGCTTCAACCTGCTCTGGGGGCGCCGCCTTGACCGTGATCACTGCGACGAACGCCCGGGTCAGGCTTCCGAGCGGCTCCCGATATGGACCGCTGGGCAACAGCCGAACGGACCCCTGCCAGGTATCCGCGCTCACCAGCACCACATCGACGACCCGCGACAGTTGACGATGCTGGAACGCATCATCGAGCACGGCGCAATCGCACTGCTTGGTCCGCGCAGTGACCAGTCCGACTGCCCGATCCGGTGCGACGACCACGGGGACGCCGGGTGTCAGTAATCCGTGGACGCGCCATTCATCGTCACCGTAGCCGCGCAACACCAATGCCGGCGACGCACCCCCCGCGCGTAACCGCGAGACGAACCAAGAGGCGACCGGCGTCTTGCCGGTGCCACCCACCGTCAGATTGCCGACCGAGAGCGCAGGCACTGCCGGCACGGGAAGCCGACCGGTGCGCACCCGCGCGTCGAATCCCGCATTGCGACGCGCAACGATCGCCCCGAACAGCCAGCTAAGCGGCGTGACCGCCGTACGCACCAAACGCGCGCCGAGGGATGACGAGGTCCAGACATACGACACGAACGCGCGCCCGCCGGTGCCGATACTCATCGTATCACGCGATCGTCGGCGCGTTCGCCAGCGTCTCCACGCGCACGACGGCATCGCGCATCCGCTGAGCGAACTCCTCGGTGCGCGCGGCAACGGTGCGCACATCGGTATCCTCTAACATGACCGGCTCGCCGTATTCGATCGTAACCCGTGCGAATGGTTTCGGTATCTCGAAACCATCCCAACTGCGCAACTGCCACTTGCGATCGACGTGCGCGACGAGTGACACGACGGGCGCGCCCGCGCGATGCGCGAGCACCAGCGCGCCCGCGGCGAAACTGTAGCGCGGTCCACGGGGCCCATCGGGCGTTATCGCCATATCGGCGCCGCGCTTGAGCACTTGCACCGCTTCGAGCAGCGCACGTGTGCCGCCGCGCGACGACGAGCCGCGGACGCCGAAGAAGCCGAACGTGCCGACGATGCGCGCAATGATCTCACCATCCTTGTGCTCACTGATCATGACGCCGGTCGGCTGACGATGCGCCCAGAGGAGTGGGAGCATCTGTCCGTGCCAGAGCGTGAGTACGACCCGCGGCGCATCCGGCGTGCGATCGAGGAGCGCCTGTCGTCCGTGCACCGTCACGCGCCACGTCGCGCCAAGCGCGTACAACACCCAGGTGCCGAGTGTGATAGCGACACGCGTGCGCCAGTCGAGTACCGCCGCCGACATCACGCGGGTCCGGCGGCGACGAGTGCTCGGATCATCGTCGCAACGCGCTCCGAGGCACCGGGCGTACCGAGCATCCCGCGCACTTCGGTCAGCCCCGCTTCTGCTTGCGCGCGTTCCGCACTGTGCACGTCCAGCAATGGCATCAACGCATCGGCCACACGACTCGGCTGGAACGCATCCTGCACGAATTCCCGCGACACTTCGCGGTGCGCCACCACGTTCACGAGTCCGATATGTGGGATCTTCACGACCCGACGCGCGATGGCGTACGTGATTGCACTCGTGCGGTAGCCGATGACATGCGGCAAGCCCGCCACGGCGGCTTCGAGCGTCGTGGTACCACTCTTCAACAGGCCGGCCGTTGCGGCACGCAGCACATTGAAGGAGGCCCCGTGCACACGCGGGAACGGACAATCGCTTTCGCTGATTTGCACCGTCGGCGCGACGCTCACGACGACGTGCAATCCGGGAACGCGCGCCTGCAGCAGCAGGGCCGTCTCCATGAACGGCTTCAGGTGGCGCGCCAACTCCGCGCGACGGGAGCCCGGGAAGACCGCGAGGATCGGTCCGTCGGCCGGCAGACCCAGCACCGCACGCGCGGCCGCCTGCGTCGGTAACGACTGGGCGCGATCAAGCAGGGGATGTCCGACGAACGTCGCGTCCACGCCATGGCGACGAAGCAGCCCTTCTTCAAACGGCAGGATCGATGCCGCTTTCGTGACGACACGAGCCAACTTCGGCAAGCGGCCGGCCCCCCACGCCCAGACCTGTGGCGTGATGTAGTACAGCACCGGCACGCCGGCCTTCTTCGCGACGTCCGCGACCTTGAGATTGAAGCCGGGATAGTCGAGCAACACGACCAGCGCGACGCGTCCGCTTTGAATGCGCTCACGGAGTCGGCGCAGCAACGCGTAGTGCTTCGGAATGTGACGGACCACTTCGGTGAAACCCATCACCGCCAAGTTCTCGACATCCTCGAGGATCTCTACCCCGGCGGCCCGCATGTGTCCTCCACCGACGCCGACCAACGCCAGTTCTGGTGCCGTGGTCCGTAGTACGTCAGCCACCTTCCCCGCATGCAAATCGCCGGATGCTTCGCCGACGACGAACAGAATCTCACGCACGCGCCGACTCGTCGGAGGCACGCATCACCTGCTGCGCGGCTTCGATAGCCGTCACGATGCGGAGGGCCGCCTCAAGGGCTTCGCGTCCTTCCTCACCGGTGACCGCCACGGCGTTCCGTCCCGCGATGGCGCCGAGGAACTGCGAGAGCTCCAACACCAGTGGCTCACCCTCAGGTGCCTCGAGCGGCACCCGCTCGACGAACTCCTCGAGCGCCCGCGGCGCACGCGCCAGCAGCATCGGATCGAAATCGCCGCGCAAGCGAAAGAACTCTCCGGTGCCGGCGGCGAGATCGAGCGAGATGTAGCCGCTTCGCTGGAAGATGCGCAGCTTGCGCAACCGCTCACGGGACACACGGCTCGCGGTGATGTTCGCCACCGCGCCGTTGGCGAACGTCAGGCGTGCATTCGCGATGTCGATCTGCGGCGTGAGCACCGGCATGCCCATGGCCTGCACGTCAGCCACACGCAGCCCAACGAGCGTGTGCACCAGGTCCAGGTCGTGGATCATGAGATCGAGCACGACAGCGACGTCGGAGCCGCGCGGGTTGAACGGCGCGAGACGGTCACTTTCGATAAAGCGCGGTCCGTCGACGAACGGCATGGCGGCGCGCACGGCGCGATTGAATCGCTCCACGTGACCGACCTGCAGCAACACCCCCGCCGCGCGCGCGCGCGCCAGCAAGTCGTCCGCTTCATCGAGCGTGACGGTGAACGGCTTCTCGACGAACACGTGCTTGCCGCGATCGAGTGCGGCCGACGCGACCGCATGGTGTGCGGTCGTCGGCACGACGATGGACACCGCGTCGACCTCATCGAGCATCGCCGACAGTGAGGGATACACGTGGACGCCGTGCTGCGACGCCACCTCAGCCGCGCGACCGGGGTTCTCGTCGACGAAGCCGGCAAAGCGGTCGCCGCACAGATCGCGAAGAATGCGCACATGGTGCACGCCTAAGCCGCCGGCGCCGACGACGCCGACGCGTGGCGCGTCACTCTTCGAGAACGCGCGCGACTCCGGGGTCATGGTTGTGGTTCTCAGAATCCGACCCCTCGTTGGCTCGCTTCGATGAAGTCGAGAAAGTGTTGCACATCCGGGAGCATGGTCAGTTCGGCGCGCGCCTTCTCGACGCCTTGCCCAAGATTGAGATCCGAGCGGAAGCAGAAGCGGTACGCCCGCTTCAGTTCACGGACCACCTCTTCGTCGACGCCCGTGCGGCGCAGGCCGACGGAGTTCAGCCCGAAAAGTTTGATCGGATTGCCCACGGCTCGAACAAACGGCGGCACGTCCTGCGCCACGCGCGAGCATCCACCAATGAACGAGTGTCGGCCGATGCGCGAAAACTGATGCACCGCGCACAGACCCGAAATCGTCGCCTTGTCTTCGACCGTGACGTGTCCGGCCAGCTGCGTGCCGTTCGAGATGATCACGTTGTCGCCGATGTGACAATCGTGCGCCAGATGCACGTAGCTCATCAGGAAGCAGTTGCGTCCGACACTCGTGGTAATCGAGTGTGCGGTGCCTCGATTGATCGTCGCGTACTCGCGGACCGACGTGTTGTCGCCGATATCGACCCACGTCTCTTCGCCGCGATACTTGAGGTCCTGCGGATCGCCGCCGAGAATCGCGCCGATACCGATCTGCACCCGCTCACCGAGCCGCACATTGCGCTCGAGTGTCGCGCGCGCGGCGATGTGGGTCCCGTTGCCCACCGTGCACTGCGGACCGATCATCGCCCACGGTCCCACCTCGACATCCACGCCAAGGTGCGACGATGCATCGACGAGTGCCGTCGGATGAATACGCGCAGTCATCGATCGCGGACCATCGCGGCCATGTCCGCCTCCGTGACCACCTGGCCATCCACGGTCGCGACGCCACGCATCTTGCACATTGTGCCGCGGATCTGCAGCACTTCCATCTCGATCCGCAGCTGATCACCCGGCTTCACGGGACGGCGGAACTTCACGTTGTCGAGCGACAGGAAGTACACGACCTTGCTCGACGGATCGGCAATCGTGCGCATGAGCAGCATACCGCCCACCTGGGCCATCGACTCGATGATGAGGACTCCGGGCATGATCGGATGCCCCGGAAAGTGTCCCTGGAAGAACGGCTCGTTGATCGTGACGTTCTTCAGCCCCACGATCCGCTTCCCTTCCTCGATCTCCAGAATGCGATCGACGAGGAGAAACGGATAGCGGTGCGGTAGCACCTGCATGATATCTTCGATGGAATACACGGCGGGCTCCCGGACAGCGTGTTGCACGAGGGCGCGAACCAGAGCGACCGTGCCCCGGTGACTCGGCTTGTGAGCGACGATGTGCGCGCGGACGCGCGCACCCGCGAGAACGAGATCACCGACACAATCGAGCGCCTTGTGCCGGGAAAATTCATCAGGCCAACGGAGCGTCGTGTCGACCACGCCGTTGGTGTCGAGCACCACCGCGTTGGCCGTGGAGGCTCCCTGAATCAATCCTTTCGAGCGAAGCGCGTCCACTTCATGCATGAACCCGAAGGTCCGCGCGGACGCCAGTTCGCTGGCAAAGCTGTCGGCCGTGACCATGCACTGCGTGCGCTGCGTGCCGATCAAGGGATGCGGAAAATCGATCGTGACGTCGAGCGACAGGCCCATGCACGGCCGGGCCTCGTACACCGAGTCGCCATCCACGACGCGAATCGCTTTCCGCAGGACCAGCCACTCAGGACGGCCTCCGTTGGCCACCAGCCCTGCTCCGCGAAGCGCGTCGAGAAACGGGACGGCGCTGCCGTCCATGATCGGGGGCTCCGGTCCGTCCATCGCGATCTCAAGATCGTCGATTGACAGGGCACCCACGGCGGCCAGCACATGCTCCACGGTGTGCAGCGCCTCCGGACCGGTCCCGAGCTGGGTGCGACGCTCAGCGTCCACCGCGAGATCGACGCGCGCCGGAATCGGCGCGGCGCCGGCGATGTCGGTCCGACGGAACACGATGCCGGATCCCGTCGGTGCAGGCCGGAAAGTAAGACGACAGGGCTGCCCGAGATGGAGACCGATGCCCTCGACCGAGGCGTCACGACCAATCGTGCGCCGCTGCCCCGCTGGCTCGGACGTGGCGCCCGTCACGGCGTTCAACCTCGTTCCCGCGTTCGCCATCATGTGACGCTCCCCTCAGGCTCACTGTCGGCGCGACGCGCCACGTCCGGCTTGCTGACCAGCTGTTCAAGCGGCCGCACGATCTTTGCCAGGCGGGCAATCGCCGCCGCCGCCCGCAGATGATCCCGATGCGGTCGGGCTGGATATCCGGACCACGTTTCTCCGGCCGGCACGTTGCCAATCACCCCGGCCCCACCGGCCAGATTCGCCCGTGCGCCAATCGTGACATGTCCACCGATACCGACCTGACCGCCGACCTGGACGCCATCGCCGATCCGGGCAGAGCCAGCCACACCGACCTGCGACGCGAAGAAACAGCCACGTCCCACACGCACGTTGTGCACGATCTGCACGAGGTTGTCGATCTTTGTGCCGGCGCCGATGATCGTATCGTCCACGCTGCCGCGGTCGATGCAGCTGTTCGCACCCACCTCGACGTCGTGCTCGAGAATGCAGCGCCCCGCATGGGGAATACGCACCACGCCCGTCGCCTGCGGAACGAAGCCGAAGCCTTCACGACCGATCCGCGCGCCTGCGTGCAGGATCACGCGGTCCCCAAGCTCCGTAAACGGATACACGACAGCCGTGGCATGCACACGCACGTCCTTCCCCAGCACCGACCCGGCGCCAATCACCGCCTGCGCGCTGATCCAGCACCCGTCGCCGATCACCGCCCCCTCACCGATCACGACAAAGGGGTCGATCGTGATGCCCTCGCCAAGACGTACGTCGTTCGCGATAACGGCGGACGGGTGTATGCCGTGGGCGCGTGGCTCCTTGCGATGGAACTGCGCCAGCAGCGCGACCATCGCGTCGATCGGCTTCGCCACCACGATTCTGGTCGACGGGCTCCCCGCGAGGGCAGCAAGTTCAGGCGAGATCAGCACAACGCCGGCGCGGGACGTGGCGAACCACTGCCCGTACCGGAGATCCGACAGAAAGCTCAGCTCATGGGGACCGGCACGATCGAGCGGTGCAATACCGCGTACCTGCACCGCACCGTCGCCCACCAGCATACCACCGACAAGTGCCGCAACGGCAGCGGCGGTGTTGGGGGGGTTGCCCAAAACCCCCCCCCCCAGCGGGTGCATTGGAACCCAGCGAAAACCCGCGGTAAGCAC
>JBBQAK010000032.1:0-15874 GCA_038316215.1 Gemmatimonadales bacterium
CGGAAGCTCGTCACCAACGTGCAGCGTCCGGTGCAGATCGTGTTCGCCGGCAAGGCGCACCCGGCCGACAATCCCGGGAAGCAGGTGTTGCAGAACGTCTATCACTTTACACGCGACCCGCGCTTCGAAGGGCGCGTGGCGTTCGTGGAAGACTACGGCATGCACCTGGCACACCTGCTCGTGCAAGGCGTCGATCTGTGGATGAATCTTCCGCGCGTGCCGCTGGAAGCGTCGGGCACGAGTGGCATGAAGGCGGCGCTCAACGGGGTACCGCAGCTTTCCACGATCGACGGCTGGTGGGAGGAGGGCTACGAAGGCAACAATGGCTGGGCGATCACGCCAGAAGAAGACGACGAGGCCGGCGAGAGCACCTCAAACCGACTGTACGAGCTGCTGGAACAGGAAGTGGTGCCGCGCTACTACGACGTGGACAAGAACGAGTTGCCGCGTCGGTGGCTGGCCATGATGAAGCACTCCATTCGCGTGGCAGGCCAGCAGTTCACGGCGCGGCGCATGGTGGAGCAGTACGCGCGTGCCTACTACGCCCCATCCATCCTCGGCGACTCCCTGCCCGACGATCCACCAATCGCGTAACGCGTCGACCATGCCCTCTCCAGCCATGCCCACCCCCGGCTTCGGGTCGCTCGTGATCCGGGCACCCGACGGTGGGGCGCCGACGATCGTGCATCTCACGGCGGAGTACACCCCGTTCGCGCGTACCGGCGGGTTGGCCGAGGCCGTGATGGGGCTGGCCAATTATCAGGTGAAGGGTGGCGCGAACGTGGTCGTGTTCCTGCCACTCTATCGCTCGGTGCGCGACCACGCCCCGGATCTCGCACCGCTCGGCCGTCCCATCGAGGTCGAGCTGGGATTCCGTAGCGAGGAAGTGCGCTTCTTCCGCGAGGTGCAACCGCCGGCCGGCCCGAAGGTGGTGTTCGTCGACATCCCGTCGGCGTTCAGCCGCGCCGGCTTATATGGCGAAGGTGGCCGCGACTATGCCGACAACGCTCGGCGCTTCGCGCTCTTCTCGCGCGCGGTGCTCGATGGTATTCCGCGACTGATTGCCGGTCCGGTGCTCGTGCACGGACACGATTGGCATACGTCGCTGGCGCTGATGTACATGCGTACGTACGGCGCGCTCCGGGAGCGCTACGCCACCACGCCGACCGTGCTGTCCGTGCACAACGCTGGCTATCAGGGGCACTTCCCTGCCTCGATGCTGAACGACTGCGGCATCCCGCCCGAGGTGTACACCTTCCAGCATCTCGAGTGGTACGACCGCATCAACTTCCTGAAGGGCGGACTCACCTTTGCCGACATGGTCGTCACCGTGAGCCCCACGCACGCGCGGGAATTGCGCACCCCCGGGGGAGGCTTCGGACTGCAGGAAGTATTTCAGTGGCTTGGGAGCCGCTTCTCGGGAATCACGAACGGCATCGATCAGGTGCTGTGGAATCCGGCCACCGACGATCAGATCACCGCGAACTACTCGCGGACCGATACGTCGAACAAGGCCAAGTGCAAATCGGCGCTGCAGCGTTCATTTGGCTTGCCGCAACGCAAGCGCATCCCGCTGTTCGGACTGACCGGTCGCATGGTAATTCAGAAGGGGCTCGATCTCATTCTGAATTCCCAGTTGCTCTGGAATCTCGACGCGCAGTTCGTGTTTCTCGGTGCCGGTGACGCCAAGTATGAGCGCGCGCTGCTGGCGCTTGCGAAGGCACGTCCGCAGCACGTCGGCGTGCAGCTCAACTTCACCGACCGCCTCGAGCATCGCTTGATGGCCGGTGCCGACATGTTCCTGATGCCGTCGCAGTACGAGCCGTGCGGACTCACACAGATGCGTGCGCAGCGCTACGGCTCGCTACCGATCGCGCGCCGGGTAGGTGGCATTGCGGACACCGTGCAGGACGACATCACCGGCTTCCTGTTCGACGAATTTCAGCCGGCGGCGCTCGACCGGGCGATTTCTCGCGCGCTGGCCCACTTCGCCGAACCGAGCGCGTGGGCGCCGCGCATGAGCACGGCCATGACGCAGGATTTCGGCTGGGAGCGCTCAGCCGAGCGCTACGCGCAGGTGTATCAGCGCGCGATCGACATCGCCAACAGCCGTCGCTGATGCATTCGATCATCATTCATCATCACCTGTACCAGCCGCCACGCGAAGATCCCTGGCTCGAAGTGGTGCCGACCGAGCCGTCGGCCGCCCCCGACCACGATTGGAACACGCGCATCAATCGCGAGTGCTACGCCCGACTCGCGATGGCTGAGGCACATTTGCGCGACCGACGCGCCGCCGCACGAGATCCTGATGCGCGCGCCGGTATTGCACGGGTCGTCAATCTGTACGCGTGGTGTTCGTTCGACGTCGGTGCGACGCTCTGCGAATGGCTCGACGCCGAAGCGCCCGACACGATGCGGGCGATGCAGGAAGGCGATGCGGCCAGTGTGCGTCGATGGGGTCACGGCAATGCCATCGCCGCCCCGTATCACCACGTGATCCTTCCGCTCGCCTCGCCGCGCGAGCGCACCACGGAGATCCGCTGGGGCATTCGCGATTTCCGACGGCGTTTCCATCGGGAACCGGAGGGTATGTGGTTGCCCGAATGCGCCGCCGACGAAGATACGCTCGATGCCGTCGCCAAGGAGGGCATCGCCTTTACGATCCTGGCGCCGTACCAGGTGCACGGGCACGACGGCAGCGGCATGCCCGTGCGGTGGCGTGGCGCGTCGGGGCGCACCCTCACGATCGTACCGTACGACGGTTCGCTCGCTGGTGACGTGGCCTTCGGCGGATTGTTGCGCGACGCCCCGGCGCTGGCGCAGCGGCTCACGCCCTATCGTGACGCGAGTGATCAGCACACCGACCGTTGTACCACGCTGGCCACTGATGGCGAGACATTCGGACATCACCACAAAAGTGGTGACTCCACGCTCACCGAGGCGTTGTCGATGGTCGTGCAGCAGTCGAGTTCCCGCGTGACGAACAGCGCGTCGTTGGTGGCCATGCATCCGCCGATCACCGACGTGCAACTGGTCTCGCCGAGTTCGTGGAGCTGCGCGCACGGGGTGGAACGGTGGCGCAGCAACTGTGGCTGCCGGCTCGATGGCAGCAAGCCGCCGGCGCAACAATGGCGCGGACCGTTACGCGCGGCCATCGAGCGGCTCTCCCACCACTCGCATGCAGTATTCGAACGAGAAGGGCTCGCACTCTTCCAGGATGATCCTTGGGAAGTGCGCGACCGCTACGGCGACGTAGTGGCCCAAGATGGAGAGGCGCTCGCGCAGTTTGTCGCACGTGAGCTGCGTCCCGAGGCGACTGCCCATCAGGTACAGCGGGGCCGTGAACTGCTCGAACTCGCGCGGGCCACGATGCGTACGTTCACCTCATGCGCCTGGTTCTTCGACGAAGTCGACCGGATCGAGGTGCGGCAAGTCTTGCGCTACGCCGCGCGCTCGATCGAACTGTCCGGTCACGCGTCACGGTTGATGCCCGAGTTTGTCCACTGGCTGGCGCCCGCAACGAGCGGCGCGCTGCACGCCGGTAGCGCCAGCGAGCTGTTCGTGCGCGAAGCCATGCCGCACCGCGATGCGACCGTCGGTGCGGCGGCGGGCGCCATTGCCTGCGCCGCGCAAGGGATCGCGACGCCGCGCATCGCCACGTTCGATGTCAGCGTAAGACCGTACACCGCGTCACCGAATGCACCGTGGCATGTGACCCTCGTGCATCGACGCACGGGCGCATCCCGTGCGTTCGTTGGGCATGTCCACGGCACGGGACCCGGCCTCACGGTTGATCTCTCCGAAACCGAAGCCGATATCGGAGATACGCATGGCGTGAACGTGCACGAGTTTCCGGAATCGCTCGCGCGGCTGCTGCTCCGCCCGATGGCGCTCTCCGACGAGGCGCTCTTCAGTGAGATCGACTCGAGTCGCTGAGCTCGGCGCCACCACGATCGTCCCCTTGCCGTTCATACCACGGGGAGGCATCTCCTAGTATGATCTGCCCGCGTCGCCTCGTCCGTTCGGTCGGTGCGTTGGTCGCCGCCGCACTTTGCGTCGGAGTTGCTCCCGCTGCGCTGCACGCCCAGCTGGTACGCGGCGTTGTGCTGGCGAGCGACGGCGCCACGCCGGCATCCGCCGTGATCGTTGTCCTCGAGAGCAGTGCTGGTCAGGTGCTCGCGCGCACGCTGACCGACGGGCGCGGGGCGTTTCGCTTCCAGCTGCCCATGCCGGCCGCACGCTATCGACTGCGCGCGCTGCGCGTCGGCTATTCGCCGACCGACGGTCCGGTGATCGGGCCGTTCGAGAGCGCAACCGCCGAGAGTGCGCCGCTGCAGTTTACCCTCAGCGGATCGGCCGTGACGCTGCCGGCGGTCGCGGTCCGCGGTCGCGATGATTGCCGCACCAGCAGTGCCGACGGCCAACTTGTGGCGCGCGTCTGGGAGGAGGGACGCAAGGCGCTGATGGCGTCGCAGCTGGCCTCGTCCGACAGCCCACTCACGGCCGAATGGATTGAGTACGACCGCACGCTGGATAGCGCCGGCGCGCGCGTTCGCGAACAATCGGTGCGCACCACCCGGAGCGCGACCTCGCGTGCCTTTCGCAGTGCCCCGGCGGAATCGCTGGCCGTGCACGGGTACGTCGTTGATCGCGCCGATGGCACCGTGTATCACGCCCCCGATGCCGAGGTGATGCTCTCCGACGCGTTTACCAACGGGCATTGTTTCCATCTCGAGCCACCGACCGACTCCGCGCCAGAGCAGATCGGCGTGGCCTTCCGTCCGGTGCGCGACGCTGATCGCAAGCGCGACATCGTCGGCGTGCTCTGGCTTGACCGTGCCAGCAGTGAACTTCGTCGCATCGAGTATCGCTATACCGGTCTCCCGACCGTCGTCGAACAGGCGCGCCCCGGCGGCATGGTGGAATTTCTTCGCCTCGGCGCCGGTCAGTGGATGGTGCAACGCTGGCACATCCGCATGCCGATCCTCGCCCGCCGCGACAATCAGTCCGCCGTGGGTCGTCGAGGAGTCCTGATCACGGCGCCCGGTGTGGTCGTGCGCGCACTGCAAGTCAGTGGCGGCGAGGTCATCCGGGTCACGCAGGGCGAGCGCACCCTGTTCCGTGGCGAAGGTGCACAGCTCGCCGTGCAGCTGCGCAACGCGCCCGGACCGGCCGTACCCGGCCATGCCATCAGCGGCGCACTCGGCGTGCTCACCGGTACCGATTACGCGTTGCGCACCGACAGTCTGGGCGTCGGACGTGTCGAACCGATCTTGCCGGGACAGTACCGGCTACAGCTTCACACGGCGCTGATGGACTCGCTGGGCATCGTGGCGCGCGAGCACGACGTCGATGTCGGCGCCGATGGTCGGCTGGTGCAGATGACGCTGCCCAGTTCCACCGACCTGCTACGTGCCGTCTGCAGTGCGGACGTGGCCCGACGCGCGCAGAGCTTTCTGCGCGGCACGGTGCGCGATTCCACGGGTCGTGTGGTATCCAATGCCACCATACGGCTCCGTGCCGTGCGCAGTATCAACACAGCGTCCGACCGCGTGAGTTTCAATGAAGACGTGGTGAGTGCCACAAGTGACTCGTTGGGACAATGGCGCGTGTGCGGCGTGCCACGGAACGTGTCGTTGCAACTGCGCGTCGCGTCGCCGGACGGCACCATCGATACGCTGTTCCGTATTGCCGAGGCGGATGCCATCGCGGCGGCCGATGTGCAGCTTCGCGTCTCGCGCACGGCAACGCTGCTGCTGCGTACCTACAACGCCGAAGAGCGGCCACTCGGCGAAGTACTGGCGCAGGTGAAAACGATCACTGGCCGCGTAGTCGACGTGCGCACCAACGGCGCTGGCGAAGCCACACTGGGGGATCTCGAACTGGGAGTCGCCACGGTGCATCTGCGACGGGTCGGATATGTTGAAGGTACTGTTTCCACCGAGTTCGTCGCGGGTCGCAACACGCTGCAGCTCGCACTCGACCCCACCGCTCCGCCGTCGCTGGATACCGTGTCAGTGCGCGCGAACCGCGCCACGAACCGATTCACCGATTTCGAAACCCGCCGCGCGCGGAGGCTGACCACCGCATCGATTACGCGCGAGGAGATTGAGAAGCGTAATCCCGTGAGCTTGTGGCAGATGCTCACCCGCGTACCGTCGGTGCTGGTCGTGGACAGCCTCGGCTTCGTCTACGCGCGCTCGATGCGCGACCGCAACGTCGAATGCTGGCTGCGCGTCGCGATCAATGGCGTGGTCGTCACCGAAGGGCGGCCCGACTTGCGCACACTTCCCGCACCGGGAGAGGTCTACGGCATCGAAGTCTTCGCGGGATCGGCGACGATCCCCGCCACGTTGGCCTCGCAGGGTGGCGGCGAAGATGGGCCACGCGCGCGAACAGGGTGCGGCCTGATCTCGATCTGGACGCGCTAGGGTCGCTTACGGCGCCGCGCTCCAGCGCCACCGCAGACCGGCGTAGAACTGCCGCGCAAACGCGGGCGTCCACAGGTTCGGCTGCTGATCGAGCAGATTGTTCACGCCTCCCGACACTTCGAGTTCGCGCGTCACCGTCATCCGAAGTTGTCCATCGACCGACAGCAACGCGCCCTGTCGTCCGATCACGCCACTCTCGGTAGAGAATGGCCCCGTGATTGGTGCCCCACTCGGAATCCCGACCAGTGGCGCGTTGCCGGTGTAGCGCACGGATGCGTCGGTCGAAAGTCCCCGGCGCACGGCCCACTCACGTGACACCCGAAGTCGCGCCGTGTGCGAGGCGCGCCGACTGAGGGGCAGTCCCGAGTTGAGATCGCGGGCACGGAGGAAGTCGTATCCCAGCGTGACCTCCGTTGCACCGGCGTTCACGCGCGCGTTGGTTTCCACGCCTTGCGTGCGGGCGCGCGCCACATTCACGTAGCGGTACGTCTGAAAGCCCGCCGCGTTGTCGCCTTCGTAACGCCAGTCCACGAGTCCGGACACATCATTGCGATAGCCCTCCACGTCGAACGAGAGCAACGTGCTCGGCGCCCACGTACCACCCACGCTGGTGCTCCACGAGGACTCCGGGAGCAGATCTGGATTTCCCTCGAGCGTATATCCGCCCGCGGGATTCGTAAACGTATAGCGGATTTCCTTGAAGCCCGGCGCGCGGAATCCACGGGCCACGTTGCTGCGTAGCCGCACGCTCGACGACGTCTGCCACGCCACCCCGAATGACGGGTTGGTGCTGCTGCCCCACAGCGTGCTGCTGGTGTGCCGCGCACCGGCCGTCATCAGCACCTTTCCAAGTGTCCACGAATCGCGCGCAAACACCTCCGTTACCTGTTCGTCGGCGCTGTCACCAGTCACCTTCTGCGGCGCCACCAGCGTGCGATGCGAACGCTGAACGCCGACGTCGACGGCGTGCGCACCGAGCAGGCGCGTGTACGACAACAGATAGCGCCCCTGACGCTCACGCTGTTCGAGTGAATCGGCCGATCCCTTGATCGGCAGCAGGCCACGCGACTGTCGATACTGATACACGAATCGCTGCTCGAACGCACGCGCGCGGATGTTGCCACCCAGCAGTGGACCGCGAACTTCAGCGAACCCCTGCCCGCCCCGATTGTCGATGAAGCCATTGAATGCGGCATCCACCGGAAAACGCTGACGCTCCTGCGAGCCCTGCATATCGAGACGCAACGCCCACTTGTCGGTCAGCGCATAGCGGAAGTCGGTACGCACATCATAAATGCGATTGAACGTCGAGCCGATCGCGTTGTAGCCGGTGACGCGATCGGACTGGCGCCATCCGCCGTTCACCCGATAGCCGAGCTTTCCCACGGTCTGACTCACGCCCAGCGATGACTCTTGACGCCCCAAACCGCCTTCGCGGGCGAGCGCATCGACGGTCACTCGCTTGGTGGGTGCCGCCTGCACGATGTTGATCACGCCACCCAACGCGTCGCTGCCAAACTCCACGCTCGACGGTCCCTTCGTGACCTCGATCCGCTCGGTGGCGATCGTGCTCAGGCGTCCGATATCGCGACTTTCGATGAGTGCGCCCGCCACCGGTTCACCATCCACCAGCACCAACACGCGCGAATCGTCGAAGCCACGAATAGAGATGGACGTTTTCGATGGGGGGGCGGGAAGCTCCTGTAATCCCGGCAGCTGACGCAGCAGCTGATTCGCCGACACGGCCGCCACGGCGTCGAGTTCCTCGCGGCCGATCACCGTGACACTGCGCGGTGATTCGCTGGCGCGGATGACACGCTGTCCCATCGTGGTGGTGAAGACTGGCAACACGGTGGCAAGCGCCATCAATCGCACGACGGGTGCGGTGCTCTGCACGACCGTGCGCAGCTCAGCAAAGCCGAGCGCGCGCACCAACAGCGAGTCGCCAACGGCGGCGGCTACGCGAAATCCGCCGCGTTCATCGGTGCGAGCGCGTGCACCCGTACGCAACACGCGCACCTCGGCCGACAACACCGGCGCGCCATCCGTCTTACCGATGACCGTGCCGTTCACGGTGCCAGGCACCGCCCCGGCGGTCTGCGCGCGCGCCGGTCCGCCAGACACGACGGCCAACATCAGCGCGCACACGAGCGGCATCACGCGACGCGACATAGTGGAGCGCCGGCCTTCGTTCATCGAATGCGTGCGTAGCGAATCGTCGGGAAGCCCGCGACACCGGTGTTGCTGTAGTAGTCGGTAACCTGGAGCTTGTAGACGCGCGTGCCGGACTTCACGAGATACGTATTGAACGCAGCGTGCAGTCGATCATTGCCTTGCAGGTTGTATCGGAACGGTGCGCTCTTGTCGAGCACCGAGTTCGGGATCGGCCCCACCAGCGTGGACAGGAAGGTCGCGAACTGGGGCGCATCACTGGCGATCGTGGCGTTGGCGAATGCCGGTGACGCGGGGCCCGGATACGCCCCCGCACTGCACGCGACGTTCGGCACGAGCGACAATTGATTCGCCGCCGGATTGAACTCGAGATCCCAGTTGCACCCGGTGCCGGTCACGACCGCGTTCGTGGCAAGGCTGATCTGACGCACGCCATTGGCCGGAGCGATCGCCAGCGTCTGTACCGCGCCCAGCGTGCTGCCGGTCTGCAGGCGCGACTCGAGATAGAGCGTGTCGACGGCGAATGTCTGCGTGAACTTGATGCGCGTGGCGCGGAACACGGCGAAGCTGCCGTTCGCCAACCGGAGCTTCCAATAGTTGGCCGGGTTGGCCGTCGGAATGCCGCTCAGGTTCAGATAGCCCTGCTTGTTCTCGGTCAATCGATCGGTCTGGAACTGATCGTCGGCAGGAATCTGCGCCGCCCGAACCGCATCGAAGTCGGTAAAAGTGGCGGCCGGCGTAAATGCCAGCACCTGCGCGTCGCTGACCGTCCTGTTGTTGTCGAGCGCGAAGCCGAGCACGTTCTTGCTCGAGGCACCGCCAACGGCCGGTGAGTTCAGGCGCACTTCGTAGCGTCGGAAGGCCAGATCCCAATCGCCGGCGCGCGGCACCAGCGCGCCTGATGCAAAACTGAAGTACACCAGCGTGTCGGTGCTGCTCGCATTGAGCGGGCCAAACGAGACCACCTGATTGACTGCCGGCTCCGGTGTGCCGGTACCGGGACCCGTGGCATTCGACTCGCCTTCACACGCACCGAGTACGGCCAGGGAAGCGACGGACAACAGCGACCGCATCATCATCGACTTCATAGAGAGAGCGTAGCAGAGATTCGACGGAAATGGAGCAGCACGGGCGGATATCGCCCACCCGTGCGTGAAGGTGGACAGTACCCACCACCACTTCTCCGCTGCATTCGTATTTCTAACGAGGCGAGCGTAGGGGAATCCCTGCGTTACTCTTTACATCATGAGCATTCCGATTCTCTCCGATCGCCCCGTCGTCGTCATCACAGGGGCGAGTGGCGGCATTGGTGCCGCACTGGCGCGTCGTGTCGCGCCCACGCACGCTTTGGCCCTCGTGGCGCGACGTGCAGCTGAACTTGGACAGCTCGCAGCCGAGCTGACTGACGCGCATGGAACGCCGGTCTGGACGAGCACCGCCGATGTCACAAATCGCGCCGACGTGCAGCGTACCGTGCGTGACGCACTCGCGCACTTCGGTCGGATCGATGCCTGGGTCAACAACGTGGGTCGGGGCATCACCCGCATGCCCTCCGAACTCACCGACGACGACATCGACGACATGATGCGTATCAACGTGAAGTCGGCGCTCTACGGCATGCAGGAGGTGTTGCCGCACTTCAAGACGGTCGGCCGAGGACAGGTGGTCAATGTCTCGTCCATGCTCGGGCGCACCCCTTCCGCCCTCCAGCGCTCGGCCTACAGTGCGGCGAAGCATTTCCTCAATGCGCTCACGGCCAATTTCCGCACCGAGGTACAGGCCACCCACCCGGAAATCCAGTTCTCACTGATTTCCCCGGGTGTCGTGCGTACGGAATTCGGACTGAACGCCCGCCACGGGGGCGTCGACTCGCGACAGCTCCCCGGGTCGCAGAGCGCCGACGAGGTGGCGGCGGTGATCGCCACCGTCCTCGAGGATCGCCGACCAGACGTCTATACCCGAACCGGCTCCGCGGCGCGGATCGCTGGCATCTACGCGTCGATCGGCGAGGATCCGTAGCGCATCGCCTCCCTAGGCTAGGGGACCGATTGCCCGCGCGCGGCCGACAGCGGCGGTGTTGGATTCACCATCGTGCCCGGTACCGCCGCTTCGCGCGGGTTCACTGAATCGAGCGGCGGACCGAGGAACGGCTCACACACACCTTCAGCGGTCTCTCGGATGAGTTGATCGACCACCGCGCGGAGATCGCCAGTCCGGGCGTAGGTCGCCAACTGACGCTGCGCACTTGATCCTTCATCAAGGATGCGGAACGCGTACTCGACTTCCTTGCGGGTGCCGAGTTCGTCGAGCACATCGTCGAGGAACCATTCCACCAGCTCGCGGATGAGCACCGGCGCCGGCAGTTCTTCTTTTTTGCCGAAGTCGATCAGCTTCCCGCCGAGCCCCCAGCGTACCGCGCGCCACTTGTTCTCTTCGATGAGGTCCTGGGCGTATACGCGAAACGTCATGTTGTCGCGACGCAGCTTCCACATCTTGGCGACGACCGCCTGCAAGATCGCCGCGATACACACGGCCTCGTCTACCTTCGTGTTCACATCGCAGGCTCGGAACTCGAGCGTCGGGTAGATGTGGTGCGGACGTACATCCCACCAGATCTTCGATCCGTCGGGGATACTGCGCGTCTTCACGAGCGTGTCCACGAGATCGGCGTAGTCGCCCCATCCATTCAGAATGCGCGGGACGCCGGTACGCGGGAAATTCTTGAAGACGATGCTGCGGTATGAATGCAGACCGGTGTTACGCCCGAACCAGAAGGGCGACGATGTGGACAAACACAAAATGTGAGGCAGGATGTAGCGCGCAGCGTTGAGGCAGTCGATACGAAATTCCGGATCTTCAATGCCCACATGCACATGCGTCCCGAAGATGAGCAGGCGGTGGGCCAAATCCTGCAGTTCCGCCTTCACACCAAGGTATCGCTCCTTGGGCGTCATCTCCTGGTTCATCCAGTTGGAGAAGGGATGCGTGCCAGCCGAGGCGATCGTGAGGCCGTGCTGGCCCGCCGCGTTGATGACCAGCCCACGCAGCTTCACCAGCTCCGAGCGCAGTTCCGCAATCGAGGAGCACACCTTCGTCCCGATCTCTACCTGACACTGGTGCAGTTCGGCTTTGACGTCCGCCAGCTGCGCGTCGTTGCTCGACACCAAGGCATCGAACCCCGGCGTGAGGTCACGGGTGACGGGGTCAATGATCTGATACTCTTCCTCGATTCCGACGGTTAGGCTCGGTGCGCGCATTTAACCCCCCACGCCCACACGGGACGCGCTGTTGGCGGTGGACCAATCCATAGCGGCACGAATGAAGCCGCCGAACAGATGTCGGGTGTGCGGATCCGCCATCTCGAAGACTTCCGGGTGCCACTGCACCCCAACCAGAAACGCATCACTGTCGCCTTCGACCGCCTCAACCAACCCATCGTCGGCGGTCGCCGACGCCACCAGTCGCTGCCCCAGCTGCTTGATGCCTTGATGATGCATGCTGTTCACGGGCGACCGTGTGGATTCAAGTAACCGTGACAACTTTGTGTCCGCCACGATGTCGACCTCATGCGCGATGTGGTCACGCTCGAAGCCGGCGGTCGGAAAAAAGTCGTGCTTGTGGAAAGCGGGATTTTGTGATGCAAGGTCCTGCCACAGTGTACCACCGGACGCCACGTTGATGACCTGCAGGCCGCGACACAACCCGAGGACCGGCTTGCCGTCTTCGATCGCCCAGCGCACTAACTGCAGCTCCACGCGATCACGAGCCGGGTCGAGGTTGCCGCATTCCTTGCGGACCGATTCGCCGTATTCGGCGGGGCTGATATCGACGCCTCCGGGAATGAGCAGGCCGTCCAGTCGTTCATAGATCTCGCGCAAGGTGAGCAGATCATCGTCGAGCAGCGGGATCATCCAGGGCACCGCCCCGACCATGGTGGCGGCCAGGAAGTAGCGCTGATTCATCACCCACGACGAGGGCAACCCTGGTGGGATGCCATCTATCGAGTGCAGCGTTTGCGTGGTAAGCCCGATCACCGGGCGCTTAAATGACGACATCAGCGTTGTTCGACGAGAAAAGTAGGAACGTTTGAGCCACCGCCGGCGGTGACATTGAGCAGCGGATCGGTCGCAATGCGCGTGAGACAACCAGACATCGTAACACCGTCGGCGATGAAAGGCGCGGTGTCCAGCATGCGCTCCCCGAGATGGAGCGCGCCGTCGGTCCAGGCCGGCCACAATTCGCTGGGTAACTCTACCCGTTCCTGTACGATATACGGCTCGGCGAGGGCCGTTTTCATGGCCGCTTCCCACTCGGCATCGTTCACCGTCCACCCCAGCACGATCCCCTTGCCGCCGTATTCGTCGTTCGGCTTGAGCACGAGCGTGGCTCGGTTCGCGGCAGTGAATTCCAAGAGATCGACGCGTTGGGCGCCATACTGGGTGTGCCTCGCCTCCACCACTCGGGTCCACGGCACATGCGCCGCGACGGCCGCCTGTTCGTCGCTGGTGAGCAGCGGGGCCTGCCGTTCATCACTTAACACGGCAAGTGAGGCCTTCTTATGTAAGATCTTACAGCGAAAGGGGTTCACCATACACACCGCACCCTCTTGCACAGCTCGAACCACCGGCGAATCGAGCCCTTCCCGGGTAACCAGCTCGTCGATCAGCACGCGCTTGTAGATCATCGTGACGTGCTTTCCGCCGATCGTCAGCTTGCCGTTCGCGTACGCCGCATCGCGCGGATCGCCGATGAACGCGTCGATCCCCAGCGCCTTGAATTCCCGCTCGAAGAGCACGAACTCGCTGTAGGTGGGCACTTCCTTCCAATCGAGAATGACGATCGTGGGCGCCTCGCGCACGCCGCGCCACGTGTAGTAGGCGTTGAGCAGCGAATGCACGACCGACGGCGCGGCCGGCAGAGGCACCGCGATGTGCGTGCGGCTGAACTCGTGCATCACGGGTAACGAGAGGAAGGCGCGCGACAGGGCGTCGTTATAGGCCGCCCCCGCTGGCGTTTCCGCGTTGTATTCCGTGAATTTGAGCCCGCCCTCTCCTTCAACGAAAAAGGCATCGAGGCGCGAGGTCGGACTGGCGACATCAAAGCCAGGATCGGCGTGGATCAACTGCTCCTCCCACGCCGTGAGGCCGAACTGGGCTCGTAAGGCCGAGTTCGCCATGGCGGCCACGCGGACCTTTTCGAAGGCGGAGCCAACCAAGGCGCAGGCGCCGGCCAACTGCTTGTATTGGCCGAGGCTGAGGAAGCGCGGCCGTAGGACGCTGCACAGCGCGCGGTCCCCGAAGAAGAGCCCGTCGTGCCGGAGCTGACGATCGAGCACCTCCGCGCTCGCCTGCGCAATCGCGCCATCCTGCAACGTGTCGTGGTACCGCGCGATCGCCGATGTGGACATAAAGCGTTGGTAAAATTTGTGACCAGCTGGAGATCCGTCGTGTACAGCCAGACGCCGTACCCCGTACTCCCTACCCCTACTTCTCCCCGATCGCCACGCCGCTCGGCAGCGTCCGCGGCGCCGTCGCCAGCTTGATCGCGAGGTCCGCCATATGCTCCACCACCCACTCGAAATAGGTCGGCGTGAGCGAATAGATATCCATGTCAGGGGCCGGGTTCATGAAGTCGATGGCGTACGGAATCCCATCCTTCACTGCGAACTCGACCGTGTTCATGTCGTAGCCGAGCGCATTGCAGAGCGTGAGCGAGTCCTTGATACAGCGCGCCTCGAGTTCCTTGCCCAGGTAGCCCGGGTCAGGGATGTAGCGGCGCTCGCCGGGGTCGTAGGGCATCGGCAGGACTTCCTCGCGGCCCAGCGCCATGCAGCGCACGTAGGCGTCCCATTTGATGAACTCCTGCACCACCATGGTGAGAACGCCACTGTTGTTGTAGTGGTGGATCAGCTCTTCCATCGATTCGCAGATGTACACATCGCGCCAGCCGCCACCGTGCGCATCCTTGAGGACACACGGAAAGCCGATGTACTCTGCTACGCCCTTCCATTTGAGCGGGTACGCCAGATAGCGAAGCGATTCGGTGTGGGAGATACCGGGGATATAGTCCTTATTGGGCAGGACCATCGTTTTCGGGTGCGCGACGCCGTTCTGGATGGCCACCGTGGCATCGTAGAACTTGTCGTCGGCCGACCACATGAACGGGTTGTTGACGACCGTCGTCCCCATGCGGGTGGCATGCTTGAGGAAGGTGCGGTAGAACCCGACCTCGTGCGAAATGCGGTCGATGATCAGCGAATACGGGACCTCCTGTCCCATGCGCGTCGCATCGAGCGTGATGTAGTCCGCGGTGACACCGGACTGCCGGCGCTCCACTGCTTCGAGAAAGGCGGGAGGAAACGACCATTCCCGGCCGACCAGCAATCCGATCCGTGGTTCCATCGACACGTCTGTACTCCTGATGAGGTGCGCGTGATCACGGGAGAATGCGCCAAAACGAGCAACTCCGCCATGGCCCCGTGTATTTCGTCTTCGGCACAGCCGGGCTCGCCGATCCAGCGCGAAAACCAGCCACGAAGATGTGTTAGCAAACCAGAGAAAAGCACTTTTGTGACAACGCCGGATGTGGATAAACCGCCGAGCACCAGCGCAAAAAGGCGTAGGATCACGGAACCACTTTTCCACAGCGACGGCGGGGCGATCTCCCCTCCTGATGGGGACTTACCGAGTTATCCACATACCTTTCAACGTATATCCACAACTAGATCAACAACTTAGCCACTTCCCGTCGTATTGCGCTGGCGCCTAGATCGTCATAACATCACCGCCCACCGACGATCCGACGCAAGTCCAAAAACCGGTGCTCACGTTTCTGCCTTCCATTGGAAAACGCTCATGCATGTCGTCTCCTGCAGCGCCCCACTTGGCGTCATCGATCCGGCTCCGCTCACATCCCTGCCTTTCCACATGGGCACGGACAGTGATCGGATGACCGCGTTCTGGAGCGGCGACGACCAGTATCTGGTCTGCGTCGAGGGCACTGCCGGTACCACCTGGTACCGCATTGAGCCGGAAGCCACCGAGCCGGCCGCGGACGAAGCGACGCGTCTCGCCATTGGGGCCATGATGGCCGACATCCTCCCCCTCGGGGCGGGGCGGATCGCCTTCCCGGTGGGCAGCAGCGGACGCCGCGTGTATCGCGTCGGGCGCGCCTCCAAGGGCGCGTCGTAGGGCGGACGGACTAGAATCCGGGGAGTTCTAGCTGGGCGGTCACGCCGCCAGCCTGCGTGACGCCGGCAGCTTGAAGCC
>JBBQAK010000283.1:0-5185 GCA_038316215.1 Gemmatimonadales bacterium
GCGCTTCGATCCGAACAACGGCGCCGCGCCCCTCTCTCGCATCCGGCATCGCGGTGTGGTGGTCACCGGCGATCGCGTGATCTTCAATTATCGCAATCGTCTGTACGCCCTCGATCGCAAAACCGGGCGTCCCATCACGACCTTCGGCGACAGCGGTTGGGTGGACCTGCGCCAGGGACTCGGCCGCCCGGTAGAAGGCTTGTCGGTGAGCGCGAGCACGCCCGGCGTGGTATTTGAGGATTTGCTCATCATCGGCAGTTCCGTGCCGGAAGCGCTCCCCAGTGCACCAGGCGACATTCGCGCCTTCGACATTAACACCGGCAAGCTGCGGTGGAGCTTTCACACCATTCCGCACCCCGGTGAACCGGGCTACGAAACGTGGCCGCCCGACGCGTGGAAGATCGCTGGCGGCGCCAATGCGTGGGCCGGTGTCACCATCGACACGAAACGCGCCATGGTGTTCGCCGCGACCGGCTCGGCGTCGTACGACTTCTACGGCGCGAACCGGTTGGGCGACAATCTGTACGCCAACAGTGTGCTCGCGCTCGATGCGCGCACCGGCAAGTACGTGTGGCACTATCAGGTGCTGAAGCATGACTTGTGGGATCGTGACCTTCCCGCTGCACCGGCGCTGGTGACGATCACGCGCGGCGGTCGGAAAATCGACGCCGTGGCGCAGATCACGAAGACCGGTCACACGTGGCTGTTCGAGCGCGAGAAGGGCACACCGCTGTTTCCCGTGGAAGAGCGCAAGATGCCGAGCATTGCGCTCGGCGAGGATCAGCCGGCGACCACCCAGTTCTTTCCCACCATGCCGGCACCATTCGCGCGCCAGCAGCTCACGAGCAACGATCTCACCAATCGCACACCGGCCGCACGCGCTTCCGCGCTCAAGATCTTTAACGAGTACAAGACCACGAATCCGTTCGACGCGCCGAATACGCGGGGCACGATCGTGTATCCCGGCGTTGACGGCGGCGGCGAATGGGGCGGACCCGCGTACGATCCGACCAGCGGTCTGCTGTACGTAAACTCGAATGAGATGGCGTGGTTGCTCAAGCTCGTGCCGCGTAGCGACAAGTCATTGTACGCCGCCAACTGCGCCGGCTGTCATGGCGACAAGCTGCAGGGCTCGGCCGCCGGCCCCACGCTGATGGACATCGCGAAGCGGCGCTCGAAAGAGCAACTCGGCACCATCATTCGTGAAGGCACCGGTCGCATGCCGGCCTTCGGGACCGCGCTCGAAGGCGGCGCCGTGAACGACATCGTGAACTACCTGCTTACCGGCAAGGATGGATCGGCCGCACTCGTGGGCACCTCACCGTACATGCTCCCGTATCGCACCGCGTTCTTTGACATCTTTCTCGACCACGAAGGCTATCCCGGCATCAAGCCGCCTTGGGGCACGCTCAACGCCATCGATCTGAACGCCGGGAAGATCAAGTGGTCCATTCCGTTCGGCGAGTATCCCAAGCTCGCGGCCAAGGGCATTCGCAACACCGGTACCGACAACTACGGCGGCGCGATCGTGACCGAGAACGGTCTGCTGATCATTGCGGCTACGACGTACGACAACAAGATCCGCGCCTACGACAAGAGCAACGGCAAGCTGCTCTGGGAAGCGAAGTTGCCCGCCGCCGGCAATGCCACGCCGAGCACGTACATGGTTGATGGCAAGCAGTATCTGGTGATTGCCTGTGGTGGCGGCAAGAACGGCGCCCCGAGCGGCGGCACGTACGTCGCGTTCGCCCTGCCGTAACCCACAACTCGACCCACAACTCGAAACTTCGACTCAAAACTCAAGACTCACGTGAGTGGTGAGTATTGAGTCCAAGTTTCGGGTTTTGAGTCGGCGCCCGTCCTGCGCGCCAGTCAGACGGGCGCAAGCGCACCGGCGGCGGTACATTCGCGCGTATGACTCTTACGTCCCGCCCACGTATCCTCGCGCTGGCGCTCGCCGTCACCGCCGCCGCCCCCACCGTGGGAGCCCAGAGCGCCGACCTCGCCGCCATCACCGACAAGGTCTTTGCCGCCTGGAACTCCACCCACACGCCTGGGTGCGCGGTCGGGATCGCGCAGGGCGGACAGGTGCTGCTCACGCGGGGGTATGGCATGGCCGATCTGGCCGGCGAACGTCCGATCCTCCCCGGCACGATTCTCGAATCGGGGTCGGTCGCCAAGCAGTTCACCGCGGCGGCGGTCATGCTGCTGGTGAACGATGGCAAGCTCAAGCTCGACGACGACGCGCGCTCGGTGTTGCCCGAACTGCCGGTGTACTCGCGCCCCATCACCTTCCGGAATCTGCTCACGCACACGAGCGGACTGCGCGAGTGGAGTAACCTGGTCTCATGGCAGGGGTGGCCGCGCGGCACGCGGGTACACACGCAAAGCGATGTGTTCGAGCTCGTCACGCACCAGCGAGCGCTCAACTACCCCGTGGGCGACTACTACTCCTACACAAACTCCGGCTTTCTGCTGCTGCGGACCGTGGTCGAACGCGTCAGTGGCATGCCCTTCGCAGCGTTCACCGCGCAACGGATCTTCGCGCCCCTCGGCATGACGAACACGACGTGGCGCGACGATTTCACGCGGGTGGTGCCGGGCCTCGCGCAGGCCTACTCGCGGCAGGCTGATGGATTCCACATCGATATGCCGAACGACAACGTGATCGCCGCCGGCGGACTGCTCACGACCGTCGGCGATTGGCTCCTCTGGAACGATCATCTCACCAAGAAGACGCTGGGCGCCGGCGTGGTCGATTCGCTCACGCGTCGCATGAAGCTCACCAGCGGCCTCGAGATCGCGTACGCGTTCGGCCTCACGGTCAACAACTACCGCGGGCTTCGCGAGATTTCGCACAGCGGATCCACCGCCGGCTATGGTACGTATCTCGCGCGATACCCCGAGCAGAACGACCTCTCGATCGCGGTGATGTGCAACGTGTCCGGTGCCGGCGCCACCGGGCTCACCCATGCCATTGTGGACGCCATGGTACCGGGATTGCCGCGCGCCGCGGCGCCCGACACGGTCCGCACCGACGCGGCGATCGTCGCCAAGCTCATCGGGGTCTATCGCGACACCCGCACGAACACCGTGATGATGCTCGACACCTCGCGCGGGCACCTGCGCCGCGATGGTGGCGCTGCCTTCCTGCCACTGCGCGATGGCGGCTATCAGCTCGGCACCTCGCGCGTGCAATTCACCACCGCCGGCGGCGGACAGCCCGTATCGCTGCACGTGCCCACCTCCGACGGCGACACAGTCGTCCATGTCTTCATGGCCGCCGAGCGCTGGAAGCCGAGTACATCGGAACTCGCCAGCATCGCTGGCAGGTACCGCAACGAGGAAGTCGGCGTCACGTTCACGGTCGCGGCCGCCGGCGATCGACTCACCGTGAGCCCCCGGGTGGGGGTGGTTGATACGCTCTCGGCCACCTATCGCGATGCCTTCATCAATGGCGACGAGACCGTCTGGTTCGTACGCGACAAGCAGGGGCGGGTGTCGGCCATGCACTTCGGAAGCGGGCGAGCGTGGGATTTCGTGTCCCCCCGCGTGAAGTAGTGCGCGCCTACGTAGCTTACGATCGACCGCGATCCGATGCTTCCTGAACTAACACGCATGTCCGCGCTCTTCACACCGTTCTCGCTCCGCTCGCTCACGCTGCGCAATCGCATCGGCGTGTCGCCGATGTGCCAGTACTCCAGCGACAACGGCTTCGCGACCGACTGGCATTTTGTGCACCTGGGGGCGTTCGCCACCGGCGGCGCGGGGCTCGTGCTCACCGAGGCCGCAGCCGTGACGCCGGAAGGGCGCATCAGTCCGCAGGATCTGGGGATCTGGAACGACGCACACATTCCCATGTTGCGCCGTATCACGGATTTCTGCCGCGCCCAAGGCGCAGTCGTGGGAGTGCAACTGGCGCACGCCGGTCGCAAGGCCAGCACGCGCCGTCCGTGGGAGCAGCCCGGTGGCGTCGTGCCAGTCTCCGAGGGTGGGTGGGACAACGTGATGGCGCCCAGTGCGCTGCCGTTCGCCCCGAATTTTCCGTCGCCGCACGAGCTGTCGCTGGATGGCATCGCGCATGTCATCGCGTCGTTCCGTGCAGCTGCCGTGCGGGCGATTGACGCCGGATTTCAAGTGGCCGAACTGCACGCGGCGCACGGCTATCTGCTGCATGAGTTCCTTTCGCCGCTCTCCAATCAGCGCACTGACCAGTATGGCGGGGGGTTTGAGAACCGCATTCGTCTCACGCTCGAGGTCACCGACGCCGTGCGCGCCGTGTGGCCGGCCGATCTCCCATTGTTCGTACGCATCTCGGCCACCGACTGGGCCGAGGGCGGCTGGAGCGTTGAAGAATCGGTGCAGCTAGCCGCGCTGCTGCATGCCCGCGGCGTCGACCTGCTCGACTGCTCCTCGGGTGGACTGGCCGCCCATCAGGCGATCACGATCGGCCCCGGATATCAAGTGCCGTTCGCGCGGCGCATTCGCGCAGAGACCGGCATGCCCACGGCCGCCGTTGGTCTCATCACCGATGCGCTACAAGCCGAACAGATCGTGGCCGAGGGCAGCGCTGATATGGTGCTCCTCGCCCGAGAACTGCTGCGTAACCCGCGATGGCCGCTCCTCGCCGCCCACACCCTCGGCGCCAATATCACTTGGCCGCCCCAGTACGAGCGCGCTCGTCTCCGCTAGTACGCCATGACAATCAATCGACGAAACCACTACCGGCTACTGCATTTGCAGCCGGACGCGCCACCCGAAGTCATCAAGGCCGCCTACCGGGCGCTCATCGCGACGCGTCACCCCGATGTGGGCGGAAGCGAGTACGAGGCGGTGCTCCTCAACGACGCCTACAGTGTGCTGTCAGATCCGGCCAAGCGCGCGGCGTATGATGCCCGTCGTGCCGCACGCGCCGCTTCCCGCGAACGGGCAGCGTACGCGTCACCCGTAGAACATCCCACGCCGCTGGCCCACGCGTGCCCGATGTGTCGACTCGCCCTGCCACCGCTGGTGAAACGTGAGACACGCTGCACGCGCTGTCGTGCGCCGCTCGCGCCCGTCCGCATCGACAGTCCACGCGGAAAACAAATGGATCGACGTGGTATTCCGCGCGTGAGTAAGGCCGATTGGGCCGTCATGTACCTGGACTGGAAATCCGACGCCATTGACGTGCGGATGCGCGATC
>JBBQAK010000346.1:0-4381 GCA_038316215.1 Gemmatimonadales bacterium
GGCAATGTCGTTGAGCGGCGACACGGACTGGCGTGACGAGACGCCGGTGGGCGAGTTGCCGTTGAAGATACGGATGCCGTCGACGTAGATGAGTGGACGGTTGCCTTGCGTGATCGAATTCACGCCACGGAGACGAATGTCGCCGCCGGCACCGGGTCCGCCGCCATTCGCCTGAATGGTGACACCCGTGGTGCGGCCCTGCAGGATCTGCTGCGTATTCGCGACAGCGCCACGTTCGAAGTCCGCGCTGCCGACGGTCGTGATCGCGTTACCGACTTCCTTCTTGCGCTCTTCACCGGTGGCGGTGACGACGACGCCGGCCAGTGAAACGCTGCTCTTCACCAGCGTGAAGTCGATGGAGACGGTGGCGCCCGCGGCGAGCGTGATCGGTCGTGACTGCAACTGATAGCCGATGCGACGCACGGTAAGGGTCAGTGCGCCCGACGGGATGTTGGTCAACGTGAACCGGCCGTCGTCGCCAGTGGAGCGTCCGAGCTGAGTGCCGGCGACGGTGACCTGCGCGGCCGCGACCGGCTGGCCGTTGTCGGCGTCAATGACGCGACCGGAGATGGTGCCGGTGGCCTGGGCTGCGAGCGGAGCGGCAACAGCGATCGACAACGCAAGCCCAACGATGGCTGCGGCGCCGCGCCGTCCCGCCAGCGCTGCGCGCCGAAGGATGGGAAGGAGCAAGAGATTCCTCACGAGATGAAAAGCGGTGCGGACTTGGGTGGAGGTGCCCGCCGTACGAAACGGCAGGGCTGCTGGACTCGACGTTTCATCGTGTCAGCGATATTTAAGATAAGGCAGCAAAGACCATCTCTACAGAGGAGTACGGCATGGCGACGCGGCGCGATTTTCTGGGCTCGGCATCTGCACTTGTGGCGGGTGCTGTGGTGTCGGTACCGGCGTTGGCGGAGGCCGAGGCGGCGGTGTCGCAGCCGCCTTCGTCACTTCCCCCGGCGATCCGCGCATTGCGCCCCATGCGGAGCGGCGTCGTGCCCATCTCCGTCGCGGAACGACAGGGCCGTCTTGAGAAGGCCCGCCAGCTCATGCGCGAGCAACGCATCGATGCGCTGATGCTGACCGGCGGTACAAGCATGGAGTACTTCACTGGTATTCGGTGGGGACTCAGTGAACGACTCCTAGCCGCCGTGATTCCCGTGAAAGGCGCCGCCTTCCTGATCACGCCCAAGTTCGAAGAGGAGCGCGCGATGGAGCAAGCGCATCTCGGCCCGTTGGGACGCGAGGCCGAGGTGATGGCCTGGGAGGAACACGAAAATCCGTACGCGTTGCTGCAAAAAGCGCTTGCGTCGCGCGGTCTATCGACGGCGACGATCGCCGCCGAAGAGACGGTGCGTTTCGTGTTCGCCGATGGTGCCGCCCACGTGCCGGGCGTGACGGTCGTGAGCGGCACGCCGATCACCGCGGGCTGCCGTACGATCAAGGATGCGCATGAACTTGCCCTGATGCGACATGCCAGTGCGGTCACGCTGCTCGCGTACGAAGCGGCCTACAAGTCGCTGAAAGAGGGCATGTCGCAAGACGACTTCGGTCAGCTGGTGCAGCTGGCGCACCAGCAATTGGGTTACTCGGGGTCAGCCGGTGTGCAGATCGGGAAGTACTCGGCGTTGCCGCACGGCAGCGCCACACCGCAGGTTGTCCGCGAAGGCAGCATTCTGCTGATCGACGGCGGCTGCAAGGTGGAGGGCTACTCCTCCGATATCTCACGCACCTTTGTGCTGGGCAAGGCCACGCAGCGCATGAAAGACGTGTTCGAGATCGAACATCGGGCGCAGAGTGCGGCGCTGGCCGCCGCGAAGCCGGGAGTGCCCTGCGAGGCTGTGGATGCCGCTGCGCGGAAGGTGATTGTCGACGCTGGCTTCGGTCCCGACTACAAATACTTCAGCCACCGCGTCGGACACGGCATGGGTATGGACGGGCACGAGTGGCCGTACCTCGTGCGCGGCAACACGTTGCCGTTGCGCCCCGGCATGGTGTTCTCCGACGAACCCGGCATCTACATCCCCGGCGAGTTCGGCATTCGCCTGGAAGACGACATGGTGATCACCGAGAGTGGCGCCGAACTGTTCACGCCGCAGTCGCCGAGTTTGGAGCAGCCGTTCGGACGATAGGCGCCGCCGTTTCGTCGTCGCCGGTTAGCCGCCGACCAACACGGTCGGCGCGCCGAGCACGATGGTGCCGCCGTGCGCAGTGCTGTCGCCAAGTCGCGCGGCGGGAAGGCTCCCCATCAGTACCGTGGCCGATCCCTTGATGATCACGTCCGGAGGACCGACGCAGACGCACATGCTGGTGAGCGTTGCGCTGGGCATCATGGCGATCAAGAGCGTGGGGCAGCCTGGCTTCACGATCGGCCCACCTACGTGCGGAATGGGGGGGACGCCAGGCGTCACCATCGGGCAGACGTGCATATCGGTAATGCGCGCAGCGGGCATTCCCATGATCGACTACCTCGCCGCCGGCGGGTTGATGGCGTGTTCGTACTCGGCGAGCTGCCGATGATGTGTGTCGTGCGCGAGTTGAAGGGCGGCATCCCAGCCTCCAAGACGCTTCACGATCTCGAGCCCCTGCGCCGCGAAGGACACGAGCGTCGGTGGAATCAGCTCGGTTTTGGAGTTCGATACGGCGGACAGTAGAATTGCGCCGGCGACGATTGGCATGGCCACGCCGGGTGGCGGTGGCACGGGTGGCACGGATGCCGGTGCGATCGTTGTTCCACTCAAAAAGACGGCGGTGGCCACTAAACCAACCGGCGTGTCGAGTCCGGATTTTTCACCGGCCTCCCACGCGGCACGACGAGCCGCGTCATCGGGGCGCACGATCCATTGCTCAACGGCGGCCAAGGTGGCGTGCTCCTTCGCTGAGGGCGCTTTTCCACCTTCCATCTGTGTGGCGTATCGCGCCGAGACCCACGCCCACCAGATGCTCTCGCGCGTAGGGAGCACGGCGGCGATGAGTCGAATGGCGGAGATGACGTGCTCGGAGCCCATCCACGTGACGTAGAGCTGCTCGAGCGTGTGCCGAGGGTTGAGCAGCGCAAGCGCTGGCTCATCGGGCGCCGCGCGCTCGAGCAGCCAGCGCATAGGCGGCGTCAGTGACGCGAGCGGATCGGGGGCGATTGCTGGGGGCATGGTCACATGGTCTCCGATCAGTTGATCATGGTGACGCCACCCTTGATCATCACCATCGCTTTGCCATCAACGTTGACCGTCGGCGCTTCAAGCTTTGCCATGGAGTCGCCCTTCACGGTGACCATTGGTCCGGAAATGGTCACGCCTTTCATGTCGATCACGATGGAGCTACCTCCAACTTTTAACTCGATTTTTGTCGCGGACGTGATCGTCATCTGAGATCCACCGACGGTGATGTCGAACTTACCCCCGACAACCTCCGTCGCGTCGGAGCTAACAGTGTCGCTTCGCTTGCCTCCGATGGTCGTACTCTGATCTGCGCCAACGGTAACGGTGCAGTCGCTGCCGACCGTGAGCTGAGAATTCTTACCTACGGTCGTCGCATCATTCTGTCCTATGTCCGTTGTCGCGTCCTCGCCAACGGTAACCGCGTGGTTATTACCGATTGTCACCTGCTGATTCTTGGCAACCATGATCTCACGATCGTTGTCAGCGATCGTAATCGTCTGTTTACCCTTTTCGACGGTGTGTTTGTCGAACCCTTCCTTTACCGTGCGTTCGTCGTTGTTCTTGATCGTCGTCGTGCGGTCGTGCATCACGTTGCGCGTCTCGTCATTTTTTACGAGCGTGGTGAGATTCTTCTGCGCCTGCTTGTAGATCAACTCCGCATCTTTGAGGTCATCAAAACGCAGCTCATTGAAATCGTCCGCGCCACCCTTGAGGGTGGATTTGGTGCGAATGCCGCTCGAATTCTTGTCGCCAGGCAGCGGCCACGGATGCTTGTTGGCGCTGTTGTAGAGACTGCCCGTAATGATCGGGTTGTCAGGATTCCCGTCGAGGAATTCGACGATCACCTCATGTCCGATGCGCGGGAGAAACACACTACCGAATTGCTGGCCCGCCGATGCAGTGGCCACGCGCACCCAGCAGGAGTGCGTGAGGTCGAGCTTGTGCTCTTCATCCCACTTGAACACCACCTGCACGCGGCCCCACTCGTCGGGGTAGATCTCGTCGCCATCGGGACCGACCACGACGGCGGTGTGCGACCCACCAATGTGCGGCCACGACGTGACGCGCGCGGGCCGGAATGGAGTGGCAGAGGGAATCGCTTCGAAGCTGTTTTCGTATGCGGCGGGCGCACCGTTGTCCGTGGCGAAGTAGTCCCCGTTGCTTCCCGTGTGCCGGACCTTGGTGACAAAGATCGAGCCATCCATCCCACTGTCGGGCATGTC
>JBBQAK010000094.1:0-11044 GCA_038316215.1 Gemmatimonadales bacterium
GGCAATGCCTTCGGCGAGACCGATGCCGAGTGCGACACCGATCGCCGACCCGACGATACCGAGCGTCGAGGCTTCGATCAGGAACTGCATCAGGATGTCACGACGCTTCGCACCAAGCGCTTTGCGTACGCCGATTTCCCGCGTGCGTTCAGAGACCGCGACGAGCATGATGTTCATGATGACAATGGCGCCGACCACGAGCCCGATGGCTGGCAGTGCGATACCTGCGAGCACCAGATAACTCTTGATCTTGTTCCAGAACTCCAGTGCGGAGTCGGCGGTCTGCAGCGCGAAGTTGTCCTTCTGCGCCGGACGCAGATGACGTTGCGCGCGCATTACCGAGCGCACGATCTCCATCGTCTCGGTCATTGCTTCGGGGCTTGGCGATTGAATCGCCACCGCGTCGACAATGTTGGGACGCGAGTTGAGCAGTCGGCGCGCGGGTGAGCGCCACGAGGTCACGATGAAATTGTCGAACGACATGCCGAACGCTTTGCCTTGTGATTCGGCCACGCCGACCACGCGATACGGCACGCCACCCATCTTCAGCTCTCGGCCCAGCGGATCGAGTCCGGGGAAGAGTCGTTCGGCCGCATCGATGCCGATCACCACCGACTTCTCGCCGCGCCCGAGCTCCTGCTCGGAGAGAATGCGACCGGCCGTCACGCCGAGATTCTTGACATCGAAGTACTGACCGTCGACGGCGAACACCTGTGTGGTACGTGGCTTTCCGCTCGTCGCAGACGTGATCGCGACCTGGTCTTCGCTGGTGATGTACCACTTGGTGTCTGCGGGGAGCGCGTCGGTCACCGGGGCGACGTCGAGCAGTTCGAGACGCGGTCGGCGACGGTACTCCTCCCAAGTCGCTTGGTCCATGTCGCCGATGTTGATGTTGGGGCGACTGCGCAACTCGAACGTGTTGACGCCGATCAGCTTGCCGATGAGGTCCTCTTCCATGTACCGCCCCATCCCTTCGACGATCGAAACGACCGAGATCAGAAACATCACACCGATGCAGACGCCGAGCAGCGTGAACGCGCTCTTGAGCTTCTGTACACGGATCGTGTTGAGGGCCAATCGAATGGCTTCGAAAAACTGCATGCGGGGTGCCTCGCGCGGCGTGGGGTCTGCGAGGATGTACGGCGCGCGACGTTGAGAGTTTCGTTCTCTGGAAACGACCACGAGGCGCCCGGATTCCGAGCGCCTCGTGGCAGACCTGCGTGTGTCCGATCGACGCTCCGTGCGACCTAGTGCACGCGATCACCAGAAACCTTGAGGGCATACTGCGCACGCGTTTCATCACTCGAAATGACGCCGTCGCGTAGCACGATGATGCGCTTGGCGTGCACGGCGATGTCCGGTTCGTGGGTGACCATGACGACGGTTTGGCCCTGCGTCGCGAGCTCCTCGAACACACGCATGATCTCTTCCGAGGTCTGCGAGTCGAGATTTCCCGTGGGTTCGTCGGCCAGCAAAATAGACGGGCGGTTCACCAGTGCGCGCGCGATGGCGACGCGCTGGCGCTGACCACCGGAGAGTTCGTTCGGCCGGTGATGAATGCGCTGCCCGAGCTGCACGCGCTCCAACGCTTCCGTGGCGCGCTTCTTCCGCTCATCGGCCGAGATGCCGGCGTACACGAGCGGGAGTTCGACATTTTGCAGCGCCGAGGCACGGGGCAGGAGGTTGAACGTCTGAAACACGAAACCGATTTCTTTGTTGCGCACGCGAGCGAGCGCATCGTCGGACATCTCGCTGACGAGCATGCCGTTGAGCCAGTACTCACCTTCGTTCGGTGTGTCGAGGCAGCCGATAAGATTCATGAGCGTTGACTTGCCCGAGCCGGATGGCCCCATGATGGCCACGTATTCGTTGCGCCGGATGGCGAGATCGACGCCGCGCAGCGCGCGGACGATTTCGCCACCCATGTCGTACTGCCGCTTCAAACCACGGGTCACGATCACCCAGTCTTTCCCGGGCGCGACGCCGGCGGAAGTCGTCACCGCCTGGCGCTCTCCCGTGGTGCTCAGCCCGATGTCGTCGAGTGTCTTGCTCACGGCTTCTTTCCGGTTGCTGGCGCCTTCTTGTCGTCCACCTTCGCCGTACGGATCATGGCACCGTCCTTGAGTTCGCGAATCGCCTGGTACGTGCCGGCGACAATGGTCTCGCCACTCTTCAGTCCGTCGAGCACTTCGAAATGACGCTCACCGGCGATCCCGACCTTTACGGGGCGGAAGCTGACTGTGTTGTCGGTGCCAACGACGAACACGCCTTCGACATCACGCTTACCCACTTCCTTCGCCGGCTGACGACCGACGGTCACGGCCGAATCCCCATTCGGGAAGTTCTCGTTCTCCCGAACCGTGAGGGCGATAATCGGGATGCTCAGCACCTTGGTCCGCGAGGCGGTCACAATTTTGGCGGTGGCTGAGAAGTCTGGACGCGTATCCAGCGGCGGGTTCACGAGCTCGACGCGCACTTCATAGTCGATGGCTTGGTCGCCGGTGTTCCCGGCGCCCGTCTTGGTGACCGAGCTGTTCGAAATTTCGACGACACGGCCCACGAACGTGGTGTCGGGGAAGGCATCGATCTGAATGAGGGCCGAGTCGCCGACGCTGATGCGCGCGACATCGGTCTCGTCGACCTTCACCTTCGTTTCCAGCACACTCATGTCGCTGATCGTCATGAGCGTCGCCGCATCCTTGTTGAGCGTACCCATGATCGCGGTTTCGCCTTCTTCCACGTTCAGTCGGGTGATCTTGCCGCTCATCGGGGCGACGATCGTGGTTCGGTTCAGCGCCTGTCGCGCGTCGCGAACGGAGGCCACGGCCTGATCCACGCTGAAGCCGGCCGCTTCCGCCAGCGCCTTGTTCACTTCGGCCTGCGTCTTGAGCTGCTCGAGCTGCTCGTCGCTGACCAGCGCCGGTGACTGCTGCTTGATCTGCAGCGAACGATCGTAGTTGCGCTGGGCCTGCAACAGGCTCGCCCGCGACTGCGCCGCTTGGGCGCGGGACGACGCGAGGAACGCCTCGGAGCGCTGCAGCGCTGCCGTCACCTGCTCGGGGTCGATCTGCAACAGGAACTGGCCCTTCTTCACGAAATCGCCTTCCTTCACCGACAGTCGCACGATCTTGCCCGTCACGTCGGCCGACACGTCGACCTTGGTGCGCGGCTGAATCTGTCCGCTGGCCGTGACGGAGGCGACGAGGTCACGCGCTTCCACGGCCTCGGTGCGCACCTCTACCGGCTTGCTGCTGTTCTTCTTCGCGCTGATTACTGCAAGGGCGGCAACGGCGATCACTACGACGCCGCCGATCCCGAACTTTACGCCTTTCGTCATGACTGGTCTCTGTTAGCGGAGGGGACGGCCGACGGCATTTTCAAGCGCCGTGAATGCCCGTTGTACATCATAGACCGCCGTGATGCGGTCGGTCTCGGCACGTTCGTAATCGCCACGCGCCTGCACGAGATCCACGATGCTGATGGCCCCGACGCGATAGCGCTCCTGCGCCAACGAGAGGGCGGTGCGCGCGGTGCGCACGTTCTGCTCTTGGAGCACGACGGTCTGCTGCGCCGTATTCAGCGAGAGTGACGCCGCGGTCACGTCGGCGGTGATTCGCAGCTCCTGCGCACGAACATCGTTCTCCGCGTTGCGACGCTGTACGCTGGCCTGCTCCACCTGCTGTTCACGACGCCAGCCATTGAAGATCGGCAACGAGAACGAGGCAGAAAGGGAGTATGGGTTGCGCGTGAAGTCGAACGGATACTTGCCCTGGGCGGCGCGAATCGCGTCTTCCTGCGCCGTCGTGAACGTGATCGCATTGCATTGGGCGAGGTTGTTCGGCAGGCTGAGACGACTGCGCACCTCCTCCGTACGAATGCACGAGGCCTTGCCGGCAAGCGTACCTGCCTGACTCTGGCTGATCAGTAATCCGGTATTCGTGAAGCGATTCGTGAAGGCCGACACATTGGCTTGCAGCGACAGCGACGGGAAGTAGGCACTGCGCGCCGAGGCCTGCGAACGACGGGCCGACTCTTCGCGGGCGCGGAACGAGCCGAGCGCCGGATTGCTCCGTCGGGCCATGTCGAGAATAGCCGCGAGGTCGATCGCGGGTGGGGCCGCGAGATTGGCGTCGAGTGTGGCGTTGGGCGTTGCCGCAATTCCGATCGTCTGGAACAGGCGGACAATTTCGATAGCGGCCTGATTGCGCGCGTTCAATGAGGCAACGCGCTGCTGTCCATCGGCCACTTCGGCGCGCTGTACATCGAGCTGCGTGCCGGAGCCGACCTGCAGTCGGGCCTGAGCGAGCTGCAGCTGGGTCTGGGTAGTCGCTTGGAGCGTGTCCTGGAGCGACGCGCGCGCCTGCGCCTGCAGTGCCGACAGATACTGGTTGGTCACGTCATTCCGCACCCGCTGTTCGGCGGCGGCGATATCCGCTTCGGTGGCGTTTTGATTGGCCTGCGCCGCGCGCTTGTCATTCAGCGTAGCGAGCGACAGCTGCAGGCTGGCGTTGACGGAGGCGTCGGTGGAGAGCTGATTATTCGTGGAACCGAACGCCTGACCTTGGAAAAAGGTCTGACGTCCTTCGCGATAGCCACCACCCAAGCTGCTATTGACGCTGGGCAGGAACGCGCCGCTCGCCGAGCGAACGGCGGCGGCGGCGGTGCGTCGGGCGTTCGTGGAGGTCTGCAGTGCCGGATTGTTCCGGCGCGCGAGTGCCAAGGCGTCCGTCAGCGTGATGACAGCTCCCGGGGCGGGGGCAGTCTGCGCGACGGCGAGCGTCGGCGCGGTCTCGGCGACGGCCAGACCAAGCGCGAGCGCGATAGCGTGAATTCTCATAGGGACGAAGCGGGTAAAGGACAGAGTCTGGGGGGGCGTACGCACCCCGCGTCTCGATGGTTTCAACAGAAAGGACCGGCCAGTCTGGACGAACCTCGTCGAGGCTAGCGTGGCACGTCGTCTCGGAGCGCCTCGAGGTTGCGGGCCGGGATTCTGAGCTTGAGCAAACGCCCCTCGGCGTCGGCCCAGACGAGACGCAGATCGCCGCGACTGGCCGTCACGCGCCAGCGACGCGCTTCGAGACGCGTGCCCGCCACGGTGATGGTGTCGGAGCCGGTTTCAAGGACGAGTCGCACCGCACCCTGCGTATTGGCGGTGGGCGTCAGGCTCGGCAGCGTGATGCCGCCAGTCTCGAGCGTGTCGCGATGTCGCACGAGCAGGGTGTACTGGACAATGCCGTCGTCCTCGATAACGACGGCACCCGGACGAAGCAGATATTCGCGCGCCGCCTCGCCGGTCGAACTGCGCGCCAGCGTCGCGAAGCGGCCGCGCACGCGCTGGCCGCCAAGGCGGAGCGTGACTTCCGCGCCGCGACGTTCTTCGACGGAATAGCGCACCGGCGTGCCGGCCGAGTCGGTCTCCAGTCGCATTGCGACGCGCCGGTCACCGAGCGCCGATTCTGAGCGCACTTCAAGCGTTCCGCCATCCTGCGAGGTCACGCGCTGCACGGAGAACTGCTCGCGACCGGCGCGCTGCCCATTCACGAGCAGCGTGAAGCTGCCCACGTCGAGCCGAGTCTGCGCTGGCGGCTGCGTGGCTGTCGCCCACGCCGCCGCTGGCCACCGCGCGGCAAGCAATGGCGCCGCGAGCGCGGCGACGACCAGTGGCAGGACAATCGGACGCCGCCGCCGGTGAGGGCCAAAAAATAGCATTGTTGAAACATAACTGGACACGGCACTCCCCTTCGCCATGGTGGGGTCCGTGGGGTATTGTGGGGCCATGCTCTCCTCCTCCCGCGCAGCGCGTGCCGATTCGTGGCCTTTGGGGTGGGTCGCCGCGACCTGCACGGCCATCGTCGCGTGTGCCCTCTGGCAGCAGGCGCCGGGATGGACGTCGCTGGTCGTGGCGCTGGTCGCGAGTGCTGGGGCGGCGTGGATGTTACCGACCCTGCGACGTCCTCGCGGAATCCCAGCGGTGACCGTCGTGTTGCTCGCCGTCACGGTCACGGTGGCGGTCGGCGAAACCGCGACGCTCTTCTCGGTGCGACGTGACTGGCCCGCATGGTCGGCCGGGGAACGGGAGGATCGCGCGCAGCGTGTGGCGGCGAGTCTGACCGAGGTCGCCTCCACTTTGCGACGCGTCGTCGACGCGCGTGTGCGGGATTCGACGGGCGCGGCCACGGCGCCGCTTGAGGGGGGGGTAGAGTCCGCGCTACTGGTCTTCCGGAACGGCGCGTTGGTGGCGCACGCAGGGCAAACGCGGACGCCGATCACGGCGGGCGCGCCGGTTGGCGTGCGACTTGTTGATGGGGCGTTTCATACGTCGCTGGTCGCGCGAGCGCGTTCGGCGGATGGGCGGACTGAAGCGGTGGCGGTCGCACTGGTGTCGTCGGCGCCGCCGGCTGATCGTTTCGCAAGGCCCCTGTTGCGCCGGCTGTCGGGCCGCGTCGATGTGGCCCATACGATCATCGAGTCCCCAGACTCGACCAATGTGGCCATCGGTTCGACGGTGGTCGTGGTGCCCGATGGCCCGAATCGTTTGGCGCGCGTGCGTGCGCTCGATTTCTCCGAGGGTGAAACGCAGTTGGCGCTGCTCCAGCGCGCACGGGCACGGACCAATCTGTCGCTCGGGCTGGCCTTGCTGGGCATGCTGATCAGTGCGTGGCGTCGGCCGGCGCGCACTGGACAACGGGTGGCGGCCGCCGCCGCGGCGGTACTCGCCATCGCCGTCGCCCCCCTCACCGCGCTCTCGAACGTGTCGTTGCTGTTTGATCCGGCGAGCTACTTCGCGGCGATGGGTGGACCGCTCACGTCCAATGTGGCCGCACTTCTGATGACAACCGCGCTCGCCCTGGCGGTGCTCCTGCTCGTGCTACGCACATCGTTTCAGAAGCCGTCGCGATGGATCGCGATGGCGGTGGTCATGGTCGTGGCGTCGGGCGGCCCGTTCCTGCTGCGTGACCTGGCGCGCGGCATCGCGCTGCCGGCGGCAGGAGCGGGCTTCGTGTTGTGGATTGCCTGGCAACTCGCGCTGGCCTTGGCCGGTGTGTCAATCCTGCTGGCCGGCGCGGCCGCGGGGCGGGCGGCCCTTGGATCGCGCCGGGGTTTGCCGTCCAGCGTCTCACCGCTCCTGGCGATCCTCGCCGGTCTCTTCGCGCCGATCTTGTGGGATGCGCCCGGCGCCTGGCCCGCATGGTATCCCGCCCTGTGGATTGCGGCGATCGGTTCGTTGGCGCTCACGCGTCGTGGCCTCGCGCAGGTTGCCGCGGCCGCGGTCGTGGCCGGCACGGGCGCTGCCACGCTGACCTGGGGGGCCACGGTGCGCGCGCGGATGTCGCTCGCCCAACATGATCTCGAACGCCTCGAGGCGGTCGACGAGAATGCCTATCGTCTGTTGGAACGGTTTGCCGCGTCCATGCGCGAGGAGACGCGACCGGTGCGGAGTACCGATGCGCTGTTGCGGCGTTACGCGGCGAGTGAGCTCGCGCTCGCTGGCTACCCGGCGCGGTTGGCGCGCTGGGTCCCGGGAAACACCACCACGCCGGTGTCCGATCTGTCGCTGGCGCCGGTGAACGATACGATTGGCGCGCAAGCCGTGATTGCGACCATGGCCCGCGAAAGCGGTCTGGTGGAGATTCGCGCCGTCGGAGATGGACCAACCACGCTCTTGGTGGCCGCCGTGCCAGCACCGGACAGTGTCGTGACCACAATCGCGGTGCCGCCGCGCACCCGGCTGTTGCCCCTCGATCCGTTTGCATCGTTTACAGGCGTCACCGGTGCGCGCGGCACCGAGGCACCGTACCGGTTGGTCCTCGCGGTCCCACTGAGCGGCGACACGATCGCACATCCGTTGCAGTGGCGTCGGCGGGGCGATGCGATGCACGGCGATGGCGTGGCCGGTGCCGGTATCGACGTGCGGCGCGTGCATGTCGAAGTGGACCTCCGCACACTCGACGTGTTGTTACCGCGCGGTGCGTTGCTGGTGTTTCTCGACGTCATCGCGGTCATGCTGCTCTGGTCGGCGACGGCGCTCGCCGATGGTGCGCTGGGCCGACTGCTGCGCCTGCGCCGCGTGCGCTGGTCGCGATCGTATCGCGTGCGATTGAGCGGCGCGCTCCTCACCTTTTTCATCGTCCCCGCGACCATTTTCGCGGCGTGGGCGTGGTATCGTCTGCAGGACGATGATCGCGCGGCGCGCGAACTGTTGGTTCGGGAAACACTGCGCGTCGCGGCCGCCGAGCAGGAGCAGCGTTCGATCGGGACGGCGCCATCGAGTACCGGCGCACCGTTGTTCCTCTATCGCGACGGACAACTGGTGACGGCCAGTGACTCGCTCCTCGATGCCTTGGCACCGCTCGGCCGCCTGCTGCCGGTCTCGCTCGGCACCGAAGACTACCGCACCGACGACTTCGGCACTGACGACGTATTCACCACGCGACGCATCGCGGTGGGTGATGCGCGTACGCTGATCGGCTTCCGACATCTCTCGACGGCCAGTCCGTCGGTGTTGGCCACGCCGGCGCGCGGCGACGAATTCGCCCTCGACGCCCGCCGCGAAGATCTCGGTGTGCTCCTGCTGTTCGCGACGATGTTGGGCGCGTTGGCCGCCCTCTGGTCGAGTGGACTGGCGGCCCGTGCCCTCGCGCGGCCCGTGGGGGCACTCCGCGAGGCGGCCTTGGCCAGTGCCGCCGGCGGACGCGCCCCCGCGCTGGGCACGGCGCCAGCCACGGAATTTGCGCCGGTGTATCGTGCGTTCGGTCGAATGGCCGATGATCTGGCCACCAGCCGCACGGCCCTCGAGGCAGCACAACGCCGCACCGAAGCCGTGCTGCAGCATGTGGCCAGCGGCGTGTTGGCCTTACGGTCGGCGTCGGAGGGCGCTGCGCCAGGCGGCGACATTCTGATCGCCAATCCGCGCGCGGAAGCGATGCTCGGCGTGTCGCTGCGCTCATCGGCTGTGCCGCTGCATGCGCTGCCAGCCACCCTCGCGCCGCTTGTGGAACGCTCCATCGCGTTCCTCGCTGCCGCGAACGAAGAGGAAGCGTTCGATCTGATGGTGCTCGGTCGACAGATGCGCGCGCGACTGACCCGGCTGCCGAGCGGCGCCGTGTTGACCCTCGATGACGTCACCGAGCTCGCATCGGCACAACGCGTACTGGCGTGGGGCGAGATGGCGCGTCAGGTCGCCCACGAGATCAAGAATCCGTTAACACCGATTCGCCTCGGGGTGCAGCACTTACGCCGCGCCTATCGCGACAAGCGCGGCGACTTCGGCGAGATCCTCGATACCAACGTGTCGCGCGTGCTGGCGGAGATCGATCATCTCGATGAGATCGCGCGAGCCTTCAGTCGCTACGGCACCGCACCGGAGGATCGCACGCCGGCCGCGCCGGTGGATGTCGCGGCGGTCGTGCACGACGTAATGGCGCTCGAACGATTGGGTGAGGACGGCGAGCGCGAGGCCGGTATTCGCTGGAACATCGAGGCACCAGAGCCCGGGGCGGAGCAGGTGGTTGCGCTGGCCCAACGGGACGAGCTGAAGGAAGTGTTGCTCAACGTGCTCGAGAACGCCCGGTTGGCCGATGCCGGAACGGTCTCGGTGCATGTCGACGGGACAGCAACACACGTCGTGATCGACGTAAAGGACGACGGCACCGGAATCGCTGCGGATGTCCTGCCGCAGGTGTTCGAACCGCACTTCTCGACCCGGACCAGCGGAAGTGGCCTGGGATTGGCTATCAGCCGCCGACTGATCGAAGGCTGGGGCGGGACGATCGGCCTGACGAGCACGCCGGGCGCCGGCACGACCGTTCGCCTCACGCTGCAACGCGCCCCTCGCCCATGACTTCGCTCAGGGCGTTAAACTGTATGCCATGAGTCAGTCCGCGCCTCCTCCCGACCAACGGCCAACCACCTCGCCGGCCCCCCATCTCGAGGCGTGGTCGTTGCCCCCCGGCTGGTCGTGGGGGAACGAGGGGATTCAGCGCGAGCATCGACACTATCAGGAAGTGATCGACGCGCTTGGTCGCTCACTCTCACTCGTGAGCGCGCCGGACTCGAGTCACGATGAGTGGCTGAAGAACGAGGCGCGCGCGCTGGCACACCGGAATCATCCCTCGATTCCGACGACCTACCACTACTGGGCCTCCTATCAAGAGAGTCGTCGTGGCCCCGGGTATCTCCGCCGTTGGATCAGCGGGGAAACCGTCCATTCGCGCGTCACGCGGCTGGGGCCTGAGGCGATCCCGTTCGCGCTGCAGGTGCTGCGTGAGGCAGGGAGTACGCTGGCCTACCTGCACGACACCGGCGCGACGCACGGGGCGATCTCGGCGAGCACGATCTGGCTGACTCCGGGAGGCCGTCTGTGGGTGCTGGGGTGGGAGTGGGTACTGCCACGCGACCAGCGTCCGGCAGGACTCCAACCCGACTCGGCGTATACGCCCTGGGCTCCGGAGTGGTCGGCCCATGAGTGGCGTCCGACACCGGCGTCAGATCAGTGGCAGTTGGCGGCGATGCTCTTTACGATGCTGACTGGCGAGACCCCGCCGGAGCAGGATGTGCCGCCGATGTCGCTGATGCGCGCGGACTGTCCGCAGGCGCTGGCTGCGGTCATGGAGCGCGCGCTCGCGCCGAAGCCCGAGGATCGGTTCCCCAGTGTCGCGGCGATGCTGCGCGACATGGACCGGCATGTCTCGGTGCGTCAGGTGATGATCGCGCCGGAGGGCGACGAGTTACCGCCCGAGCTCGACTCGGCCGAGGCGCGTCTGCGTTGGGCGACGTCCGACGACTACGATATTTTGTCACCGCTGGGAAGCGGGATGTTCGGTAGCGTGTGGCGCGCCCGCGATCTGTCGCTGTCGCGCGAAGTGGCCATCAAGGTGCTGCACCCGCACATCGCGAAGGACGACCGGGCCGTGGCGCGATTCCGTCGTGAAGCCCGACTCGCGGCGCAGCTCGCGCACGCGGCCATCGTGCCGATCTACGATACCGACAGCAGGGGCGACATCGTGTGGTACACGATGGAGTTGGCGGAAGGCGGGTCGGTGGC
>JBBQAK010000185.1:0-7732 GCA_038316215.1 Gemmatimonadales bacterium
AGGGGACGCACGTTCAGCGCGCGCGACCTACTTCAGCGCCTTGTACCGGTAGCTCATGATGCCCGCGCCGGTCACCTTGAGCGTTATCGACTTCGTCTCACCCTTCTTGATCGGGCCCACGGCCTCGGTTGCAGTCGCGACCACCGCGCCCGCCAGATCCAGGAACTCGGCCGTCACCGAATACTGGCCGTCCTTCGCCGCCACTTGCTCGAGGCCGAGGATCAGCGTTGCCACATCCTTCCGACGATCGAAGCTCGTGACGTCGACCTTGACCGGCAGCGCTTCGGCGTACGTCTGGTACTTTACCAGCGAATCCGTCCACGCCTTCACTTCGATCGGCTTCTTGGCGGTCTGCGCGGCCCTGGCGAGACCCTGCGAGGCGTACGCGAACAGCATCCAGCCCTCGAAGTTGTTCGGGTCGAGTTCGACCAGCTTGCGCGTCGGCTCGAACATCAATGTGAACTGATCCTTCGTGTAGTGCGCCGCCGCCACGTTGCGCTGGGCATCGCGGTTGAACGGATTCTTCACCGTGGCCGCCTGGAAGAGTTTGAGCGCGTCGTCGGACTTGTTCGCCCGCGTCGCGATCACACCGGCCGTGGTCAGCGAAAGGTCGGTGGCTGACGCCTGCGTGAGCAGCGGGGTGTACACCGTCGGGATCAGCGCCGTGTCCTTTGCCACCGTCAGCGCATCCGCCCACGACAGGAGCAGGTTGGGGACATCCGGGCTATCCGGCGTCATCGCCAACAGTGCCTTGAAGCTTTCCGCCGACTCACGCGCCGCCGCCTGCTGTTCGGTGCCCGTCTTGGACTGGGCGTCTTCCAGCTGGCCCATCGCCACGTAGTACATGCTGCCGGACTTCAGGTCGCGGTACGTCGTGTCGTCGGCCGCATACTTGATCACATGCTTCCAGTGCATGATCGCGTTCGCGCGGTTCTTGCGCGCGTTGGCCACGCTGGCGAGCACGTAGTGCGGGTACGGGTTGGTGGCCGACATCATCATGGAGCGCTTGGCGAAGTACTCCGCCGAGTCGAGCTTGCCGGCGTTGGAGGCATCGAGCGCCGACTTGGTCGCGGCCAGCCACACTTCGTTCATGCGCATGGCCGTGATATCGGCCTCGCACGTAGGCACCGCAGCCACGATCGCCTTGTAGGCGACGTCCATGTTCACGATGATGTCGTACGGCTCGGTCGGGTTCGTGATGAATCCGAGTTCGCTCCGGGCCGGGGCATCGGTGAGGCCGGGCTCCATGCCCCACATCGTGAGCGCCTGCACGAGCGTCAGGTTGTAGCCGCCGGGATTCTTGGCGAAGCGCTCGGGCTTCGTGTCGAGTTCCTTGATGATATCGCGAAGCACTTTCTTCCGGGCGTCCGGATTTTGTGCGCTACGGGCGCTCTGGAATTTGAACGACATCAGCGCCAGTTCTTTCGGGCTATTCTGGTCGATTTCACACGCGGGGGCAACGCCGCCACCAGGCTGCGCGTGAACGATCGACGGAACGAGAGTTGCTCCGGACAGCGACACCACGGTCGCTACGCCGGCCATGAACGTCAAACGCATGACGTCTCCTGAATGCGAAAAAGTGCGGGAGAATGGGCCAGCAAGCCGGCCAGGGGTTCTGTTGGGGACCCAGTGTCCTAACTTCAAACTACTATGACTGACCGGATCCGCACGCGGTTCCTTGTGATTGGCAGCGGAGTCGCGGGACTTCATGCTGCCTGGCGCGCCTCGGCCCATGGGCCGGTGACGATCCTCACGAAACGGACGCTCTTTGACTCCGCGACGGCGTATGCCCAGGGGGGCATTGCGGCCGCCTTAGGCGCTGGAGACTCGCCCGACCTACACCGACAGGATACGCTCGCCGCCGGCGCAGCGCTGTGCGATGCCGAGGCCGTCCAGGTGCTGGTTGAAGAAGGCCCGGCCCGCGTACGCGAACTGCAGGCGGCGGGCGCCCGCTTCGATCTCGATCCCGACGGGGATTTCCAGCTCGGGAAAGAGGCGGCGCACTCACGAAACCGGATTGTGCACGCGCAAGGCGACCAGACTGGGGCCGAAGTGGCCCGGACGCTCGTGGCCTAGGTGCGTGAGTCACCGAATATCCAGGTGGTCGAGATGGCACGGGTGCTCGACCTGCTGCTCCTCGAAGATGAAAACGGAGTCCACTGCGCGGGCGTTCGTGCCAGCATTGCCGGGCAGGCCGTAGAGATTGTGGCCGATGCCACGGTGCTCGCGACCGGCGGTTGCGGGCAGATCTATCGGTACACCACGAACCCGCAGGTGGCCACCGGCGACGGTTTTGCCATCGCGCATCGGGCCGGTGCCCGGCTGGCGGACATGGAGTTCGTACAGTTTCACCCCACGGCGCTCGACACGCCAGAGAATCCACTCGCCCTGATTTCGGAAGCGGTGCGCGGCGAGGGCGCCATCCTGTTGAATGGACGGGGGCAGCGGTTCATGCCGAAGCGCCATCGCTTGGCGGAGCTCGCGCCTCGCGATGTCGTGGCCCGCGAAATCTTCCGCGAGCAACAGCAGTACGGCACCGTGTTCCTGGACGCGACGAAGCTCGGTGCCGACTTCGCGACCCGATTTCCGGGCATCCTCGCGATTTGCCGGGCTCGCGGCATCGATCCGGTGCAGGAGCCGATCCCCGTGACGCCGGCCGCACACTACATGATGGGCGGCGTGGTAACCGACCTGGCCGGTCGCTCGAGTATTGCGCGGCTGTATGCCGTGGGTGAAGTGGCGCGCACCGGCGTCCATGGCGCCAACCGGCTGGCGTCGAACTCGCTACTGGAAGGACTGGTATTCGCCGAGCGGGTGGCCCGCGACATGGTACAGACGCCGACCGACCTGCCCGTGCCTGAGCCGACGAGGTGGGAGGTACCGCCGCTCGACGATCGTGGCGCGGCGCAAGTGGCTGCCGACGAGATCCGCGAACTCATGTGGACCTATGCGTCGATCGCCCGTACCGCCCCCGGTTTGCGCCGCTGCCTCGCCGCCTTGCAGCAAATCGGCGAGCGACTGCCACCGGGCGCCACGGAGGAGCGGAACCTGCACACCACCGCCACGCTGGTGACGGAAGCCGCGCTCATGCGCAAGGAGTCGCGTGGAGGGCACTTCCGGAGCGATTTTCCAAAGACCCGCCGGAAATGGCAGGGACGGCACATTACTTGGTAACAGCGAAGTAGGGAGTACGGGGTAGGGAACCACCCCGGCGCGTCCCCGTTCTCCCGACTCCGTACCGCATACTCCATACCCCATACTTCGCTGTCGACATATGACCATTTTAGAAGCGCACTACGACCCCGTCCTCGCCGAAGAAATCCGCGCTCTTGCTAAGGCGCGGAACGCGGTGATTCTCGCCCACAACTATGAGCGTCCGGAAATTCAGGACGTGGCCGATTTCGTGGGTGACTCGTTGGGGTTGTCGCGCGAGGCCGCGAAGACGGAAGCCGACGTGATCGTCTTCTGCGGCGTCCACTTCATGGCCGAAACGGCGGCGATTCTGTCGCCGCAGAAGACGGTGCTGCTCCCCGATCTTGCTGCCGGCTGCTCGCTGGCCAGCACCATCAACGCGGAACAGCTGCGGGCCTGGAAAGCGCAGCACCCGGGAGCCGTCGTGGTGGCGTACGTGAACACCACTGCCGAGGTGAAGGCGGAAAGCGACTACTGCTGCACCTCGGGTAATGCCGTCGAGGTCGTGAACGCGATTCCGGCCGACAAGGACATTCTCTTTCTCCCCGACATGTTCCTCGGCGCGCACGTGCGTCGCGAGTCGCGGCGCGAGAACATCCATGTATGGCTCGGCGAATGTCACGTGCATGCCGGTATCGATCCCGAACACATCTCGAACATGCGCGCGAAGCATCCGGGCGCCGAATTCCTCATTCATCCGGAATGCGGCTGTGCGACGCCGGTGGTGGAAGCGATCAGCGCCGGCGCCATCGATCCCGAGAACGTGCACATTCTCTCCACGGAGGGCATGATCCAGCGACCGAGTCAGACCGATCAGGACACGTTCATCGTGGCTACCGAAATCGGCATTCTGCACCGGTTGCGTCGTGCCAATCCCACCAAGCACTTCATTGCGGCGAACGATCGCGCGCAATGTGCGTATATGAAGGTTACGACGTTGCCCAAGGTGCGTGATGCGCTCCTCCACATGCAACATCGTATCACGGTGCCTGACGATATCGCGGCGCGCGCGCGGATTTCCATCGAGCGCATGGTGTCGATCGGTGGCAATTCCGGCGTGAGTCCCTTTGGCCCTGAGGATCCCGGCGAATGAGTGCCTTCCACCCGCCCCTGCGTCCCACGCCGTCGAGCGGGCTGCCCGCGCTGACGCCGCGTACCATCACGCCGCTCGGGACGCGCGCCGTTCAGCCGTCCGCGCTGGCGTTTCCGCTGTCGGATGCGGACATCACGGCGCAGGTGCGGGTGGCGCTGCTGGAAGATCAGGCGTTCAATGACGTGTCCTCGCTGGCGACGGTCGTGAGCAGTCGTCATGCGCGTAGTGCGATCGTGGCACGACGCGACGGCGTGATTGCCGGTGTGCCGTTGGCTGTCGAGGCGTTCCGTCAGCTCGACAGCGCGGTCACGATTCGCGTGGAAGCCGAAGACGGGACACGCGTGAAAGCGGGCGATGTCGTGATGCACATCAGTGGGCATGCCCGTGGTATGCTGTCGGCCGAACGCACCGCGCTCAACTATCTGCAGCATCTGTCCGGGATTGCGACGTTGACCTGTCGCTTCGTCGATGCGGTGGCTGGCACGTCGGTGAAGATCCTCGACACGCGCAAGACGACGCCAGGCTGGCGCGCCCTCGAGAAGTACGCCGTGCGCGCCGGTGGCGGCACGAATCACCGCATGGATCTCCGCAGCGGCGTGCTGATCAAGGACAATCATCTCGCGGCAATCGGTGGCGACATCGTGATGGCCGTTTCCCGTGCGCGCGGGCTCGCGATGAGCGGTACCGCGATCGAAGTCGAGTGCGACACGCTGGTGCAGGTCAACGCGGCGGTCGAGGCCGGCGCCGATTGGGTGCTGCTCGACAACATGTCGCTGGAGCAGTTGCGCGAGGCCGTAGAGCGATGCCGCGGTCAGGTGATTACTGAAGCGTCGGGTGGCGTCACGCTCGACACGGTGCGTCGCATCGCGGAAACGGGCGTCGACCGGATCTCCGTTGGCGCACTCACGCATTCCGCCCCCGCTCTCGATCTCGCCCTCGATTTCGACGGTCTTTAAGGTTGCCTGAAGGGAATCCCCGCCATGCCGGTTCGTCTCCCACCGCTTACTGATCGCGCGTCCCGCCTTCTTTTGGAAGGCCTCGTCGATTACGCCGGACTCTTCGCGCCGGCTGCCCTCGCCATGCCCAACGCGGTGCGTAACTACGCGCATTATCGCGCGGCCGGTGCCGGCTGGATCCTCGGGCGATTCATCTGTCCGGCGCAGTCGCTCGCGCTCTTCTCCGAGAAGGCGGATCCGCTGCTGCCGCGCGATGCCGGCGCGATTCCATGGCGCCTCTCGGCAACCGGCAGCCCCGATCTTGCCAGCGACCTCGCGGAGATCGTCGCGTTCAACGAGCGCCATCGCGTCTGCTTCGATGAATGCGGCGCGAAGGTGGATGCCTACGAGATCAAGGCCTCGTCGGTCAGCGATGTCGAACACATTGCCGCCTCGATGCCGCGCGACCTGCTGACCTACATCGAAGTCCCGCTCGACGATGACGTCGAGGCGATGATTGCCGCCATCGCACGCGTCGGGAAACGCGCGAAGGTGCGCATGGGCGGCACGACCGCCGACATGATGCCGGCCCCCGAGTCCGTTGTGCGATTCTTCAACGCGTGTTTCGCACACGGCGTGACCGCGAAGGCCACGGCCGGGTTGCATCACCCGCTACGTGGCACGTACCGTCTCACCTACGAGCCCGACGCCGCCACTGGCCGTATGTATGGCTTCCTGAATGTGGCGCTCGCCGTCGCGCACCTCGGGAGCGGTGGCAGCGATGCCGAGGCGATCCAACTGCTTGAAGAAGCCGATGCGGGACGGATCGAGTTCAGCGACCTCCACGTCGCCTGGCACGGTCCCGATCGTACGATCACCTTCACCCGCGACGTGCTGCAGCAAGCGCGCGAGCGTGGTCTCGTCAGCTTCGGGTCCTGCTCCTTCACCGAGCCGGTGGACGAATCGCGCGCCTTGGGCTGGATCTGACGCGCCGCCCGCGGCGCAGCCAGCGGCGCCGCCAGCGGCGCCGGGGCCGACTCGCTAGAATCACCGCATGTCGATCGATCCAACCAACGACCCCGCGCTGCGCTCTTGGGTGCAGACCGCCAATCTGCGCGGTGCGGATTTCCCCATTCAGAATCTGCCGTTCGGCATTTTCCGTCGGCTTGGCACCCGTGAAGCGCCGCGTGTCGGTGTGGCGATCGGCGCTGCAATTCTCGACATCGCCGCCTGTCTCGCCGCCGGGCTGTTCGACGACGACAGCGAGGCGCGCAGCGCCGCCACGGCCTGCGCCAAGCCGACGCTCAACGAGTTGATGTCGCGTGGTGCCCCGGCACGCCGGGCGCTGCGGAACGCGATCTCAGCGCTCCTATCCGACGCGGTCGCGCTACATCGTCGGCAAATCGCCGAGCACGCGCTCGTGCTCCAGCAGGAGGCCGAGCTGTTCTTGCCGGCGCAGATCGGCGACTACACCGACTTCTACGCGTCGGTGCACCACGCCACCAACGTCGGTTCGATGTTCCGCCCCGACAATCCGCTGCTGCCGAACTACAAGTGGGTGCCAATCGGCTATCATGGGCGCGCCTCCAGCATCGTGGTATCCGGCACGCCCATCCGCCGTCCCATGGGACAGCGCAAAGGCCCAAACGATGAGGTGCCGTCGGTTGGTCCGTCGCGCTTGCTCGACTACGAACTCGAACTCGCAGCGTTCGTCGGTTCGGGCAACGCGCTCGGGGAGTCGATTCCGATGGAGCAGGCCAACGACCATCTGTTCGGTCTTTGCCTGCTGAACGATTGGTCGGCCCGCGATATTCAGGCGTGGGAGTATCAACCGCTTGGGCCGTTTCTGGCCAAGAATTTCGCCAGTACCATCAGCCCGTGGGTGATCACGCTCGAGGCGCTGGACCCGTTCCGCACGCCGTTGGCGCCGCGCGCCGAGGGTGATCCGAGCCCGCTGCCATATCTCACCAGCGACGACGACCGGGCGCGCGGTGGATTCGCGATCACGGTGGAAACGTGGCTGCGCACGGCGCGCATGCGCGATGCCGGTGAGCCCGCCGTGCGCCTCACGCAGGGGCAGGCGACCGACTTGTACTGGTCGATGGCGCAGCTGCTGGTGCATCACGCCAGCAGTGGCTGTAACCTCCGTCCCGGCGATCTGCTGGGCAGCGGCACCATCTCCGGCCCGGACAAGGACAGCCGCGGCTGTCTGCTCGAACTCACGTGGCGTGGCGCCGAGCCGCTCGAGCTCCCCAATGGCGAGACGCGCCGGTTTCTCGAAGACGGGGACGAGCTGGAGATCACCGCCTTCGCCGAGCGCGAGGGGGCGGTTCGGATCGGTTTCGGCCGGTGCGTCGGGACCATCCTTCCCGCGCTGAGCAGCTGAGCAGCTGAGCGCCTGAGGAACGACATGGCAGACGCGGCCATTGAATAACGATATGTCCGATTTGCTCTTTGCCCGCTCCCAGATGGCCATGTCGCTGGCCTTCCACATCATCTTCGCGGTGGTGGG
>JBBQAK010000484.1:0-1549 GCA_038316215.1 Gemmatimonadales bacterium
GCCACCGGCAGCGTCCGCGTGGACAGCGTGCAGGTGCGAGGCCTGCGCGACAGCGTGCGCATCGATCTCGCCGTGTCGGGAGCGCTACGCGGACGCCTGTCGCTGACGTCACGGTGGCGATGGGATGCCGCGACGCGCGAAATTCGTCTCGACGATCTCGATTGGTCGCTCGAGAGCCGTGGAAAGCTCTCGCGGGTAAAAGCCACGCTGGGCGCGCCGCTGGTGGGACGCGCGGTACGGCGCGCCACGAACGGGGGACGGATTGCCCTCGGCGCGCAGCTCGACTCGGTGCGCGCGGAACTGATGCGGAAGCTGAACGGCCCAATGGCGCCCGGCGTGGTCATGGGCAGCAGTGTGCGCGATCTGCAGATTATCGACGTGACCGCGACGGCCACGGCCTTCGTGGTGAAAGCGCGACTAACCGGACAGTCAGGGGTGTGGTTTCAATGAGCATGTTCTCCAACGGGTGGGTTCGCGTCGCCGTAGCGGCAGCCGCCGTGACGCTCGCGTCGGTGATGGGTGTGACGTCGATGCAGGCGCAGCGCCCCGCCGCCTCGGACGCCACGACGGCGCGCCTGATGCAGCGATTGGGAGCGTTAGCCGCCGACAGCATGGAAGGGCGACGGGCGGGTACCGCGGGCTCGGTGCGCGCGCGGGCGTGGATCGTGGCGGAGCTGACGGCGATGGGCGCGAAGCCCGCCGGTTCGAACTACGTCGTGCCGGTCACCCTGCGCGCGCGGGCCGGCAGTGATACGGCGGGCGCGAACATCGTGGCGCGCATTCCCGGCAAGCATGCCAACGGTCCCGTGCTGGTGCTCAGTGCGCATTACGATCATCTGGGGGTGCGCAACGGCGAGGTGTTCAATGGGGCCGACGACGACGCCAGTGGCTGCGTCGCCCTGCTGACCATCGCCGAACGGTTGTTGCGTGAGCCGCCCGAGCACGACGTCATTCTGGCGTTTTTTGACGCCGAGGAATCGGGCATGGTGGGATCGAAGGCGTTCGTGAACGCGCCGCCGGTCCCGCTCGATCGCATCGCGATGAACATCAACCTCGACATGGTCGCACGGCAGGACGGCAAGGCACTCTGGGTGTCGGGCACGTCACACACGCCGTCTCTCAAGCCCATCGCCGAGGCAGCGGCAACGAAGGCGGCGGTCACCATTCGCTTCGGACACGACACCAAGGACCTGAAGCCGGGTGACGACTGGACCGGGTCGTCGGATCATTCGGCGTTTCACAGCAAGGGGATCCCGTTCCTGTATCTCGGCGTCGAAGATCATGAGGACTACCACAAGTCGGGCGACGACGCCGAGAAGGTGGACGCCACGTTCTATCGTGGCACGGTGGAGTTCGCGTATTCGCTCGTGCGGGCGGCGGACGCCACACTGAACACCATCACGCGCACGGCGAAGTAACGGAAGAAGGGCCGCTTCGGAGTGATCCGTTGCGGCCCTTCTGACTCCTTGCCGGTTCGAAACGATCCCGAACCGGTAAAACCCGTTACCGGGCGTCGATCAGGAGATCGGTTGCCCAGGACGAACCGGCA
>JBBQAK010000289.1:0-5089 GCA_038316215.1 Gemmatimonadales bacterium
TCAAGGAACAGGGCGGCAGCACACGGGGCCGGAAAGAGGAGGTCGACGCGTTGGCCGCCTGCATTCTGTTGGAAGGCGTGCTGCGCGCGTCGTCGCAGGGCGTCACGCTTGGTGAACTGGTGAGCGCGCCAACGCCGTGAAGCGCATTCTGCTGCTGGCGGCCTGTGTCGTGGCCGCCTGGTTCGCGTATAGCGAAATCGAGGGCGGCGGTGATGCCAGCATTGCCAGCGAGCGCGTCCTGATTCCCAAAGGCGCCTCGATGCGTGCGGCCGTCGAGTCATTGTCGGTCCACAACGTGATCGGCTCACGCCGCCTCTTTCGTTGGTACACCTCGGCCGCCGGACGCGAGCGCACGATCAAACCCGGCACCTATCAGTTTCCGTCGGGTGCCGGCTACGCGTACGTGCTCGATGCGCTGGTGACCGGACGTGGCATCATGCGCACGGTGGTGATTCCCGAAGGCTTCGATCTGCGCGACATCGCACCGGCGTTGGCCAAGGCCCTATCCGTATCGGAAGACTCCGTGCGCGTGGCCATGTCCGACACCACGTGGCGACGGAAGCTCAACGTGCCCGCACCGTCGCTCGAGGGGTATCTCTTTCCCGCCACCTACGCCTTCGCCGATGGCACCACCGCGCGCGACGCCGTGAACGCGATGCTCGAGCGCTTCGAATCGGTATGGACGCCCGAGTGGGATGCCCGCGTGAAAGCGATGGCCATCTCGCGTCACGACGCGATCACCATGGCGTCGATTATCGAGAAGGAAGCACGGAAGCCGGAAGAACGCGCGTTGATCTCGGCGGTGTATTGGAATCGCGTGAAGAAAGGGATGCTGTTGCAAGCCGATCCCACCGTGCAGTACGCCCTGCCGCAGCACGTGAATCGTGTCTTCTTCAAGGACCTCGACGTCGAGTCCAAGTACAACACGTACAAGTATGTTGGACTGCCTCCCGGCCCTATCGCCTCGCCCGGTGAAGCGTCCATCGCCGCCGCGCTTGCGCCGGCCGACGTCCCGTATCTGTTCTTCGTGGCGCGTGCCGACGGGGGCCACGAGTTCCGCACGACCTTTGCCGAGCATCAGCAGGCGATCGCCGACATCAAACGGGCCAAGCGCGACGATGCGAAGCCCGATGCCAAGGCTGTGCCCAAGTCCAAGGTCAGATCGTGAGTCGCGCTCCCCGCATGGAAGGGGCGGCGGTGGTGTCGCGCCGCGCGGTGCAACGGCTGCGCCGTGGACATCCGTGGGTGTTCCGCTCGGATGTCGAACGCCGGCCATCGACTCCCGCCGGGATCGTTCCCGTCGAGGGACCAGACGGCGCGCCGCTCGGATTCGCGCTCTGGAGTCCGCTCTCGGAGATCTCGCTGCGCCGCATCGAGACCGATCTGTCGCGGTCGCCCGATGCCGCCTGGTGGCACGACAAGTTACGTACCGCGATCGCGCGTCGCGCACCGTTGGCCAGTGAGGCGAACGCCTATCGGCTCGTCCACGGCGAAGGGGACGGACTACCATCGCTGGTGGTCGACCGATACGGTGACGTGCTGGTGGTGCAGCTGCTCTCGGCCGGGGTGGACGCCTGGACCGACACCATCGTGTCGTCGCTGGTGGAGCTCACCGGATGCACCGGCATTCTGGCGCGCAATGATCCCGCCGCGCGCGGTCGCGAAGGGCTGCCGCGTGAAGTGAAGCTGCTGTACGGCGAGGTGCCACGTACCGTAGAAGTGGTAGAACACGGCGTGCGCTATTTCGCCGCCCCGTGGGATGGCCAGAAAACGGGTGCGTTTCTCGACCAACGCGAGAATCGGGTGCTCATCGGTTCGCTGGCGCGCGGTCAGGCGCTGGACTGCTTCGCGTATCACGGAAGCTTTGCCTTGCATCTCGCCAAGCACGCCGACCGGGTGTTCGCGCTCGATGTGTCGGCGCCCGCGCTGGCGCGCGTCCATGAGCATGCCGAACGCAATGGACTGACGAATATCGAGCCGGTCGAAGGCGACGCGTTCGACGTGCTCCGCGCGTGGTACAAGGAGGGTCGACGTTTCGACACCATCGTGGTCGATCCGCCGGCGTTCGCGAAAACGAAAGGCGCAATCGACGGCGCCCTGCGCGGCTACAAGGACATCAACCTGCAGGCCATGCGCCTGCTGGCACCGGGCGGGTTGCTGTTCACCGCCAGCTGCAGCTTCCATCTGTCGCGCGGACATTTCTTCGAGATGCTGCAGGATGCCTCGGCCGACAGCGGACGCGCGTTCGCCTTGCGCGCCATTACTGGTCAGCCGCTGGACCATCCGGAACTGATCACCGTGCCGGAAACGGGCTATCTCAAGGGTGCCTTACTCGAAGCGATGAGCTGAGCGTGCATCTCGCGATCGAAGCCATCAAGCTGCTGCATGAGCGTCGTGGCATCGGTCGCTACCTGCGCAACCTGCTCACGCAGTTCGCGGCACGGGAGCCGTCGCTTCGGTTCACTGTGTATGTGCGTCGCGAGGGCGACATCGCACCGTTGCGGGCGCATTTGGCCACACTGCATGCCGCGCTGCCCGAGCGGACGATCGTGGCGCACATTCGCGAGCTGCCGCGCACCGATGCCGACGTCGTGTGGTATCCGTGGAATTTCATCACCGTCGCCGCACCGCACCGACCGATGGTCGTCACCATCCACGATGTCGCTCCGATGTTGCAGCTCGACCATCGTTGGTGGAAGCTGCTCAAGCGCGTACGCTTCCGGCGTCGTTATCAGCATACCATGCAGCGCGCCGCAGCGGTGCTCACGGTGTCCGAGTTCAGCAAGCGCGAGATCATGAAGTTTCTCAAGGCCGATGCGTCGTGCATCACCGTCACACCGCTCGCCGCCGACGACCTGCCGGTAGGTGGCTCCGACGCGCCCCGGCCGCTCAGCGACGCCGACATTTCGGGCCCGTTCTTCATGACCGTTGGTGGTCAGGAAGGACGTAAGAATTTGCGCACGCTGTATGCGGCCATGGATACGCTGCACGCGAATGGACTGGCTATTCCGCTCGTGCAGTGTGGCCCCGGCATGTCGTCGCATACGCGGTCGCATACGCGGTCGCGTGACCGCCACGCGCCCTGGCTGCACCACGTGGGCTTCGTGAGCGACGCCGAGCTGGTCACGCTGTATCGCCGCGCGGTGGCGCTGGTTCTGCCCTCACGCTACGAGGGCTTCGGCTTGCCCGTGCTCGAGGCTATGCGCGCGGGCTGTGCGGTGATCTGCGCCGACAGCAGCGCCTTGCCGGAAGTGGCCGGTGGCGCCGCGCTGCTGTTTCCGTGGGATGACGCGGCGGCGCTGGCGGCGCAGATGACGCGCCTGGCCACGGATGCATCGCTGCGTTCGGTGCAGCAAGCGGCCGGAACTGCGCGCGCAGCGCACTTCTCATGGTCACGGGTGGCCAATCAAACGCTCGCGTGCTTCACGCGGGCCGCCAGCCCAATGGGTTCACCGTTGTCGCGAGACTGAGTACGCGCGCGATGCATCTCGCCATCGAAGCCACCAAGCTGCTCGGCGAGCGCCGCGGCATCGGGCGCTACGTGCGCAATCTGCTGCGGCAGTTCGTACAGCAGCGGCCCACCATGCGCTTCACGATGTACATCGCGCGCCCCGAGGACGCGGCGCCACTGTTGGCGCTGCTGGCCTCGTGGCACGAGCAGCTCGCGGCCCGCACCACGATCGCGCCGATCGCTGACTTGCCGAATACCGATGCCGACGTGGTGTGGTATCCGTGGAACCTCATCACGAGCGCCGCGCGCCAGCCGATGGTGGTGAGCACACTAGATCTGGCGCCGATGCTGCAGCTGGATGACCAGTGGTGGCGGGTACTGAAACGAGCGAAGTATCGCCGACGGTATCAGCGCACCGCGTCGTTAGCCACGGCGATTCTCACGATCTCCGAGTTCAGCAAGCGCGAGATCGTGGAACGGCTGCACGTCGATCCGTCGCGCATTTCGGTCACGCTGCTGGCAGCCGACGACATGCCGGAGGCGCTCACCCCGGATGCGCTGAACAGCGAGCCGCTGCCGGGGCAGGCCGCGGCCATCAGCGGCCCCTGCTTTCTCACGGTAGGCGGACAGGAAGGGCGGAAGAATCTGCGCACGCTGTACGACGCAATGTCCCTGCTGCACGACCGTGGCATCACCGTCCCATTGCTGCAGTGCGGACCCGGCATGTCAGCAGAGACGCGTGCACGATATGGCGCGGCGCCGTGGCTGACGCACGTCGGATACGTGAGCGATCAGCAATTGGTAGCGCTGTATCGGCGCGCGACCGCGTTGATTTTTCCGTCGCGCTACGAAGGATTCGGCTTGCCCGTACTGGAAGCCATGCGCGCGGGCGGCGTGGTAATCTGCGCCGACGCCAGTTCATTGCCCGAAGTCGCGGGGGATGCCGCCCTCCGCTTTGCGTGGCAGGATGCGCACGCGTTGGCCGAACACATGATGCGGCTGCTCAATGAGCCACCGTTGCGAGAGACGCTCGTGGATCGCGGTCGCGCGCAGGCTGAGCGCTTCTCGTGGACGACGACCGCTGCCCTCACGCTCGCCTGTTTCGAGCGTGCCGCTCAGCGTCGCTGACAGCGCGGACAGTAGAACGAGCTGCGCCCCGCCTGCGGTAATCGTCTGAGCGTCGCGGCACAGCGACGACACGGCTCTCCATCGCGTCCGTACGCACGCCAGATGTCATGTTCGTTCACGTCATCGCGGCCGTAATAGCGTTCCGTCGGCGCGGTGTCGAGCACATGACGAATCGCATCGCGCAGTCGTGTCACGCGCGCGCGCGACAGGCTGTTCGCAGCGGTGGCCGGGTGGATTCGCGCTTCCCAGAGCGCCTCCGACGCGTAGATGTTGCCCACGCCGGCCACCAGTTTCTGATCGAGCAGCGCCGGTTTGATCGGCCCGCTGCGTCGCGCGAGCGCGGTGCGAAAGCCTTCAGCGGTGAAGTCGTCGGTGAGCGGCTCGGGGCCGATGGCCGGGAGTACAAATGTGCCCGGCGCGTGCAGGCGGACGACACTGAAGGCACGGCTATCCACCAGCGACACCCGAACGCCGTCGGCCGTCTCCAGGCGCACGCGCTCATGACGCGGC
>JBBQAK010000204.1:0-7076 GCA_038316215.1 Gemmatimonadales bacterium
CCGGCCACCATCGTGTTCATGGCGGCAGCCGACTCGTGAATGTTCACGTAGTCGCTTCCGCTCTCCGGCAGAACGATGGGAAACGACGCGTTGCCGGTGGCGCTGCCGTGGCCGTCGACACGCAATCGTGCATAGGCGGACGCGGCGCCAAGCACCGGACCGCCTTTCGCGCAGCTACCCACATGACTATGCCACGGACGCAGAGCGCGCGCCGTGTCGCGCCCATATGATACGTTGACCGCTGTTGTCCCAGCCGTTGTCGAGTGGCAACGACCACCTCTAACCGGCGACAGCCTCTCACCGGACGGTTGCTGGGATGCCACGCGTCGAGTCCACGGGACGGCGCAAGACTGCCAGCGAGTCGGCGCGCGCATCCTCTTCGGCCTCGCGCGCCAATTCCTGCTTGAGCCGCCCCATCTGTGTCAAACCCAGGCGGCGGCCGATGCCCGACGGGTCAATGCCGTACTCGGCGGGGAGCACGGCCGTACAGAGCAACACCACCGCCACCACGACCGCGAGCATCGTGGCGCGGCGCAGTTGCTGCAACGTCGGCAGGTCACGGTCCGACGGCGCGTCCATCACATCTTTTTCAGTTCAGCGAACTGACCCGATGCCTTCACCGTGATGGTCACTGCCTTGTCACCGGTGTTGCGCCACGACCAGCCGTGCACGCCGTCGAACACCGCCACAACACTCCCCTTTTCTGCGCTCGAGGACCCACGTTGGTAGATGTGCGCTTTGACGCTCGGATCGGTGGGGACTTCACCGTGCAAGTTGTAGGTCACGGCACCTCCGACTGACGTCCACTCGAAATCCGCTTTTTGTCCTTTCTTCATGACCAGCTTCACCTCGATGCGCTTGGTGGGCTCGATGGTGACGGTCATGGAATCACGACGTACTTGCACCATGGCTGCTGCTGGCACGTACGCCGCGAAGAGCGGCGAGGACGTAGCCAACGAACCGACTGTGGCAAACAGTGCGGCGGTCGCAAGTACGGCAGCAGGGCGGCGATGAATGATCTGCATAGTCCGGTCAGGTGCGGGTGGTGAAGTACCCCGTGAGCTGGTAGCCCACGAGGAGGAGTCCAGCGGAAAGCAGTACCATGTTGGCGGCGAATCCCCGACGAGCGAAGGACGGTGAACGCCGCCAGTAGCTCATGGCAATCAAGACACCCGCCAGCGCCAACATCTGTCCGAACTCGACGCCGATGTTGAACGCGAGCAAATTCGGCACGAGCCCGTTTGGGTCCATCTCGAAGTCAAGCAGTTTCGTGGCCAGACCAAAGCCGTGAAAGAGACCAAAGACAAACGTCGCTGCTCGCGCGTTCGGCTGGATCCCGAACCAGCGAGGGAACGCGCCGACATTGTCGAGCGCCTTGTACGTGACGGAGAATCCGATGATCGCATCGATGAGGTAGGGACTCACGCTGACCGACGCGAGGACCCCCACGATCAGCGTAGCAGAGTGGCCGACGGCAAAGAGGGTGACATAGGTGGCGATATCTTTCAGACGATACAGATAAAAGATGACGCCACAGAGGAAGAGCAGGTGATCGTAGCCGGTCACCATGTGCTTGGCGCCGAGATAGAGGAACGGCATGATGCGAACACCGAACGTTTCCTGGATGTACCCTTTGTCCCCAGCGGAAACTCCGTGCGCCAGCGCCGGAACGGCCGTCAGCGCCAAGAGGCTGATCATCACGAGGGCGGTACGCGCGACGTCGCTCCAGCCGCACCTCCGCCCTATGCAGGCTCGAGAGTTTGGCGCGTCGATCACCCCTCCTCCTGCACGTTGCGGATGGCCGCAAGGATCGCGAACGCGTTGCTCACGACCACACGCGCACCCTGTGTGTCGAATCCGGTGGGCAGTTCAATGCCGACGTACCCGCCTTGCTCCGTGAGGCGTCGCACCCGCTGCAGCAGAAACGTGTGGCCACCCGCTGGCGCAGCGGACTCCAGAATGATGAAATCCGCACCTTCGTATTGCACCACCGAAGGCGCAGGAACGGCGGTCATCGCCTCTCCTCCCGCCTCGAGTCCCGCCTTTACGTACATCCCCGGTCGAAGCCCGCGTGCACTGCGGGCGTCGATGTGCCCATGTACCGGAAACACCCCATCCTCGCCGGTGGCGCGCCCCACCAGAAACACGCGCGCCGACCGATCGAGCGTCGCCTCATCAGCGGTGCCGAATCGAACGATCTGACCGACGCGAACTCGCTCCACGTCTTTCGCATATACGTTGAGCGCGAGATGGAGATCCGTAGTCCCCACGATCTCGAGCAACACGTCGGTCGGCGCGACGTATCGACCGATACTGATGTTGCTACTCTTGATGAATCCGCTAATCGGCGCGTACAGGTTCGCCACCGGTGAAATCTTGCCGCTGTCGACGCTGCTTCGCGGGATGCCGGCGTGCCGCATCTTTTGCTGGAGTCCGGCCAGACGGCCCTTGATGATGGCGAGCTCCGATGCCACGAGCTGGAACGCCTTGGCCGTGTTCACGTTGTCACGTCGCAGTGCTTCTTGCCGCGCGTAATCCTGCTCGAGAAAGCCGAGCCGCCCCTTCGCTTCGAGATAGTCCTGTTGAATCTGCGTGAAGTCGGGACTTTCGAGGGTGGCCACCAGTTGCCCACGACGCACGGGCGTACCGGGAAGCAGTCCCGCCGTTCGGAGATAGCCACCGAGCGGAGCAGACACGACGGCCATGTCGCTTGGCGCGACGTCGATCAGACCGTTGAGACTGATCACCGCGCTCAGACTCCGTTTTTCGATCGTCCCTAACGTGATCCCGGCAAGGCGATACTGCGGCTCGGTGAACGTCGACGTCAGCGCGACTGGCGCCGAATCGGCGCGAGCCACGGCGTTCGGTTGCGATGCATCGTTCGTGGCGGGCGTACCACCGCCGCACCCGGCCAGCACGAGTGCGAACGCGAGGCGCACACGACGTGTGGCGAAGGTGGTGAGCAGTTGTTGGCTACAAGGCATGTTCAGAATTCCTCAGTGCATGCCGAGAAGCGCGGCGATGTCGATGATGATGCTGTTATAGCGATAGACGGCATCGAGCGAGCCCGACTCGGTCTCACTGGCCAACGTGAGATTCTGCAGATGCTCTGTGTAGGCGATCTCTCCGGCGCGAAATGCGGCGTCGGAATTCGACACGATCAGCGCGACCTGGGGGAGTGCCTGATCCTCAAAATACCGGAGCGATTGCCGCAGCTTGTCGCGTTCCTGCAGCAGTCGCTCCATCTCGCTGCGGATCAGCACCGTTGACCACGCCACCTGCGCTGTGGCTGCGCTCTCGGAGACCCGTGCGGCGGAAAGCCGGGCGCGCGTAGCAGCCGTAAAGAGCGGAATGCCGAGCCCTACGGAGTACGACGGGAATCGCTCACCGTTTCCGACCGTGCGCCCTTCGCCATTCAGCGCCGGCAAGCCACGAAAGGTGACCACGTTGACACCGAGCAGAATCTCCGGGAGTAATCGCTGCCGCTCGACGCTGACCGCGCTATGACTGACACGCAGCTCCTGCTCCAGCTTCGCAAGTGCCGGATTCCGCCTGAACTGACTCGTGTCGGCCGATGCGGGTAGCTCGCTTGGCGACAGCGTCGTGTCGGCGAGTTGCAAAGAATCGGACGACCAGAGCAAGACGTGCAGGCGCGTCGTTGAGATCGCCACGTCAGCGTCGTTTTCGACCACCGCATTCCGCGCCCGCAAGGCGCGTGTGGACGAGGCGACGCTTTCGAGGCGCGTGGCTTCCCCAGCCTCGAATCGCAGTCGGCTGGAGCGTCCGAGTTCCGAGAAGACGCTGTCTTGCCGACGAAGCAATCGACGCTTCGCGCCGAGGTACTGCAGCTGCAGATAGGCCCGACGTACCTGCGACACCACCACAGTGCGGGTTACCTCCGCCCCCGATTCGCTACTGCGGACTTGCTCGCGCGCGAGCGCCGTCTGTGCCCGATAGACCGTCGGAGACTCGAGCCGTTGCGTGGCGCTGAAGAGGGCGTCTCCGATCCCTGGTGTGTTCAGCTGGCCGTGCATGTATGTCAATTCGGTGCGCGGCAGCGAGACCGCGCCCCGCGCCAGCGCACGCTGTACGCTCACGTCGTACTGGGCCAAACGCACGTCGCCGTTGCGGGACAACGCCTCGTCGATCGCCTCTTGCAATGTCACCGTCCGGATCCGCGCGGATTGCGCGTGCGTGGTACCGGCCGGCACGAGGAGCAGCAGCGCCACACCCGCCAGGATCACCGAGCCGGCTGACACACTGCCTGCCAGCGCCCGACGCGGCTGGCTACCGCTGACAAATGAGTAGAGGACAGGGAGCACGATCAGGGTCAGAAGCGTCGCGGAGATCAGGCCGCCGATGACCACCGTGGCCAGTGGTCGCTGGACCTCGGCGCCGGACGTCGTCGACAGCGCCATCGGCAGGAAACCCAGAGACGCCACCAGTGCCGTCATCAGCACCGGACGCAGACGTGTACGGGTCCCTTGGAGGATTTGCTGACGCACGTCGGCGCAGCCCTCTTGGCTCAGGCGGTTGAACTCCGCGATGAGGACGATGCCGTTCAGCACAGCGACGCCGAACAACGCCACGAATCCGACACCAGCGGAAATGCTGAAGGGCATTCCGCGCACTACGAGCGCCATCACGCCGCCAATCGCCGACAGCGGAATCGCGGTGAAAATGAGAATGCTCTGCAGCACCGATCCAAAGGTGAAGAACAGCAGAATCAAAATCAGGAAGAGCGCCACCGGCACTGCGATGGCGAGTCGCTGATTCGCTTCTTCAAGATTCTTGAACTGTCCGCCATACGTTTCGTAGTAACCTGCAGGAAACGTGATGTCGCGTCGGATCGTGCGTTGGATATCGGAGACAATGCTCTTCACATCTCTGCTCCTGACGTTGAAGCCGATCGTGATGCGGCGCTTCGCGTTGTCGCGCTGGATTTGCACCGGTCCCGGCTCGTACGTCACTGTGGCCAACTCGCTTAGGCGAACCTGTTGTCCGGTCGGTGTGCCCACGTTCAGATTCTGCACGTCGGTGATGTCCGTCCGGCGCGCGCTGTCCAAACGAACGACCAGGTCGAAACGTCGCTCATTTTCGTAGATCTGGCCGGCCACGGCGCCGGCAAATCCAGTTTCGACCGCACGATTGACCGAGGCGACGGTGATGCCGTACCGCGCGATGGCTTCGCGATCGAGGGTGATCTGAATTTGAGGGAGCCCGGTAACCTGCTCGATGTAGAGATCTTCGACACCCTCGATACCGGTAATCTTGCGCCCCACCTCACGAGACAAGTCCGAAAGCACGTCGAGATCTTCACCGTACAACTTGATCACGACGTCTTGCTTCGCGCCCGTGAGGAGTTCGTTGAATCGCATCTGAATCGGCTGTTGAAAACTGAAGGTGGCGGCTGGAATGACCGACAACGCCGTCTGCATGCGCTCGATGAGTTCCTCCTTGGATTCGCCACGCGACCATTCCTTGCGCGGCTTCAGGATCACCATCATGTCACCCGCCTCGATCGGCATCGGATCAGTGGGGATCTCGCCCGAGCCGATCTTGTTCACCACCTGCGTTACTTCCGGAAAATTGGCCAGGATAATCGTCTGTGCCTTTTGCGATACGTCGATCATCTGTTGAATGGAACTGCCGACCGGCACGCGCGTCTCCACCGCGAAATCCCCCTCGTCGAGCTGCGGAATGAATTCGCTGCCCAAGCGCGTAAAGAACACCACGGACACGGCAAACATGACGACGGCGGCACCGACCACGACCGCCCGATGCCGCAGCGCCGTTTCAATGCACGGTCGATAGAGTCGCTGAAAGAACTCCATCATGCGATCGGAGAAATTCGGCACGTGCGACGTCTTCCGGCTCAGCACCAGGGCCGACATCATGGGGACGTAGGTCAGCGACAGCAGGAACGCGCCAAGAATCGCAAACGATACGGTCTGCGCCATGGGGCGAAACATCTTGCCCTCGACGCCGACGAGCGCCAGTAACGGCAAGTACACGATCAGAATGATCAACTCGCCGAAGGTCGCCGATGTCCGCATACGGCGTGTGGATTCGTAGACTTCGGCGTCCATCTCACCCGCCGTCAGCTCCGTACGCCCGGGACTCGCGCTCAGATGGGACAAGCGGTGCAGAACTGCCTCCACGATGATTACGGCACCGTCAACGATCAGCCCGAAGTCGATCGCCCCAAGGCTCATCAGGTTCCCCGAGACGCCGAACAGGTTCATCAGCGACACGGCAAACAGCATCGCCAAGGGTATGACCGACGCGACCACCAACCCGCCTCGCCAGTTTCCTAAGAACAACACCAACACGAACACCACGATCAATGCCCCTTCGGCCAGATTCGTCGTGACGGTTCCGATCGCGTTGTCGACGAGCTTTTTGCGGTCGAGAAATGCCCCGATCACCACGCCCTCCGGCAGCGTGGTTCTGATCTGTTCGATCCGATCTTTCACCGCTACGATGACCTGAGATGAGTTCGCACCCTTGAGCATCATGACGATGCCCGTCACGACCTCGCCCTCGCCATTGCGCGTGGCAGCCCCGTAGCGCACCCCGTGACCCAGTTGCACCGTGGCCACATCGCGGATGAACAAGGGTGTGCCCCCCGCCGGTGAGCGCACGACAATGCGCGCAATATCCTCGGTGGTTTTGACCAGCCCTTCAGTGCGAATCACGTACGCGTTGAAGTTCCGGTCGATGTACGCGCCGCCCGTATTTTGATTGTTGTCCTGCAGCGCGGCGAAGATGTCGGTAATGGTGACGTCGTGGCTCCGCATCTTGTCGGGGTCCACGGCGATCTCATACTGTTTGACGACGCCGCCAAAACCGCTCACCTCGGCGACGCCCGGAGTGCCGAGCAGCTGGCGCTTGATGATCCAGTCTTGAATCGTGCGCAAGTCCGTGGGGGAGTAGCGGTTCTCGTACCCCTTCGCGGCATGGATCTCGTACTGGTAGATCTCGCCGAGGCCGGTCGTGACGGGCGCCATCTCGGGTGTCCCGATCGACGTCGGGATGTCCTTCGACGCCACACTCAGTCGCTCCTGCACTTGTTG
>JBBQAK010000420.1:0-3458 GCA_038316215.1 Gemmatimonadales bacterium
AGCGACGTCCCGCTCAGATCGAACGCCCGTCCGGTTGTTGGCGGAGCCCACAGATTCTCGGCGAGGCCATACGGACTGCAGCCAGCCGCGCCGTGTACCATCTCGAGGCAGAGCAGCCGCGACGGATTGAGCGGCGCACTCGACGCGAAGGCCGTGGTGGGAATCATCGCGTCCAGATACGGAAGCGCGACTATCGTGCCGAGTCCCTTGAGGAACGTGCGGCGCGGCAGTGGTTGGCGGCTGATGAACGCCATGTGGCGGCTCCTTACCGGGACGACGAGGACGACGCGCCGGACGACGCGTCGGTGGTGACGGCTTCTGCACGTTGCATGCGGAAGGCGGGGCTGCGAATCACACCAAGGATATAGGCCGACATGCGATGATCCTGCTTCGACGCATCACGCACGATCGCGCGCACCGACGGCATATCGTACGCTTCGATGCGACGCCCGATGGCGTACGCCATCAGGTTCCGTGTGAACGTACGGAACAGCGCATCTTCACGGCGCAGCAAGGCTGCCTGCAACTCGCCGATGGTGCTCGCGGTGGTGCCGTCCCACAGATCGCCGCGCGAGTCGATCGGCATGCCGTTGTCGCGTAGGCGCAGCCGGCCGGTGACGTCGTACTGTTCCATCGCGAGACCGATCGGATCCATCATCTTGTGGCAGCTGGCGCACGCTGGGCTCTTCCGGTGCTGCTCCATGCGCTCGCGCACGGTCAGTACGCGCCCTGACGCGGTTCCGGGTGTGGCTTCGAGATCTGGAACGCCCGGTGGCGGCGGAGGCGGCGGCGAATTGAGCATCACTTCCATCACCCACTTGCCGCGCTCCACGGCCGACGTGCGCATGGCATGCGACGTCAGCGTGAGCACGCTCGCGTGCGATAACACACCACGTCGGCCAGCATCAGGATACGGCACGCGACGGAACTGCGGTCCGACCACGTTTTTCATGCCGTAGTGCCGCGCGAGCTGCTCATTCACGAACGTGTAATCGGCGCGATACAAATCGAGCAACGGGCGATCGCGGCGCACGAGATCGTCGAAGAAGATCTCCGTTTCCTGCCGCATCGCGGTGCGCAACTGCTCGTCGAAATCGGGATACTGTCGCACGTCGGGCTGCACGATTTCGAGATCCGGCAATCGCAGCCACTGCGCCGCGAAGCGCGTGGAGAGTGCCTTCGCGCGCGGATCGGTGAGCATGCGACGGACTTCGCGCTCGAGCCCTGCCGACTGCGAGAGCGTGCCGCGAGACGCCGCCGTGAGCAATGCCTGATCGGGCGGCGCCGACCACAAGAAGAACGACAGGCGAGACGCGAGGTCGATGTCGCGCAACACGTAGTTGGCACCAGCGGCCACGTCTGGTGGGGCCTGTTCAAAACGGAATACGAAATCCGGACTCGCCAGGATGCCCTCGAGGGCGGTCCGCACCCCGGTTTCGAAATTGGCACTCTTTCGACCGGCATCGTACAGCGACATCAGTCCGGCGCGGTCCTCATCGGTGAGCGGACGGCGAAACGCCATCGTGCCCAGTCGATTCACGATCGATTGCGCACACGGCCGTTCAGCGGTGACCGTGGCTGGCACGCAGCTGAAGATATTCTTGCGCGTCGGTGTCTCCGAAACGCCAGTCACGGCGTACGGGCCATTGACGGTGAATTCGCGCAGATGTGGCTTCAACGAGAAGCCGTAGGCGACCGCATTCGACGTACTGGACAGCGACCACTTGAGCGGGCTGATGAGATCTTGCACCACGCCTTGAAAGGCGGGCGGCACAAAGGCCGCGGCGATGCGATGCGGTCCCGCCGTAATGCGAACGCGCTCGCTGCCCATCGCCACGCCGTTCGGATCGGCGGCATTCATGAAGCGGTCGATGCCGAGCAGCGCCACCCGCTCACCATCCACCGAGATCTCGATCTGCTCGCCGCGCGCGAGACCACCGGCGAACGCGCCCGTAGTCTCGTGAAAAAAGTTCACATCGAAGCGGTATTCACCGTCGGCGGGGAACGTATGCAGCACGGCCATGCCGCCGCGCGTACCGAACGGCGTGCCTTCCACGTGGTCCAACTGCGACGCCATCTTCGGCATCGTATAGGTATTCGACGCAGCACTCGCGCCCGCGTTGCCGATGGCCAACCGGCTCAGATCGCTCGCCGCGCGCAAATAGGCGCTGAGCAGCGTCGGCGACAGCGCCTGCACATCGGCGATGTTATCGAAATTGTCGCTCTTGGTGTCGGGCGGGAGATAGGCGGTGGCGTCAACGTCGAGCTTCAGCAAATCGGCGATCGCCAAACGATACTCGGCCCGGTTGAGCCGCTGAAAGGTGCGCCGGCCGGGGTTTGGATGTGCCAACGCATTCGCGTCGAGCTGTCGCTCGAGGGAGGTGACAAGTGCATCGAGCGTATCCGCACTCGGCCGCGCCGATCCCACCGGCGGCATCATGCCGGCGCGCAGCTTCGCGACGATCTTTTCGGCGACATCGGCGTCCGCCTCGGGTGCCCCCACATCAAAGGCGGCGAGCGACAAATTCCCGCGCCGCATCGTCGAATTGTGGCACTTCTGGCAGTATTGCTTCACGACCGCGTTGAGTTCGGCCGGCGCCATTCGTGACGCCAGTGGTGTCTTCCGGGCACTGGCGACGTGCGACGCAAGTCGTGGCAACACCGGATGTCCCACGGCGCGAGGCGCCGGAGCGGGAGCGGTGGGCCGAGAATCGCTATGGCCGGGTAGGGCGACGGCGAATGAGAGCGTGACCGCCAGTGCGGAGATCGCCTTCATGCCTGACCTCGTGCGGGGGGGGACTGCGGAGGGGGAACTGCGGGAGAGACCTTCCAGCCGCTAAACTTCAGACTCGAAACGCTGGATGGCAATAAGTCAACGCATTCTGGTGTCAACCCGTTGACCTCCCGTCCCACTGAACCGACCTTGCACCGGCGGCGAGTTGCCCGCCACCCTCCCTCGGCTCCCGGAGTTGTCCGTGCTGCGCAGTCTCGTTCTCCTGCTGGCGATCGGCGGCGCCCTGTTGGGCAGCACCCGTACGGCTCATGGACAGACGCCGCCTCCGCCGGTGCCGGCAACGGCCGGGCCGGTCGTCGCGGCACCCCATCCGGACAGCGTGGCGGCGATGCTGCCCTACGCCAAAGCCTATGTCGCGATGAGCGCGCTGCGCGAGCGGGCCGATGCCGAGTACGCCGAACCCAAGAACAAAAAGCCCGAGGTGCTGGCCGAACTGCGCAGCAAGTACAGCGTGGAACGGGAGCGGCTGCTGAAAGCGCATGGGCTCACCGAAGTGACCTACGCCGCGCTCACTCGGCGCGTCAGTGGCGACGATGCTGCGCGGCTCGCGTTCGAGGCCGCGCTGGCGAAGATCACCGCGAAGTAGCGCGCTCGCCGCGCGCTCGCCGTCCGGCCACCCACGCGATGACGCCGGCGACGATTCCCGCCGGGACCAGCCACGACG
>JBBQAK010000143.1:0-9053 GCA_038316215.1 Gemmatimonadales bacterium
CGACATCATCCAGTTCCGGGGTGCTGGCTTCCAGCACATCGCAATCGGTAATGGCTTCCATGTAGTGGATCGTGCCCGGCGTGATCCGGAACGACTGGCCGGTGGTCAGTCGCTGGTCCCGCAGCTCGGTCTCATCCGGCAGTTGCACCCAGTACTTCATGTCGCCCTGGAGCAGATAGACGGTTTCGTCTTTCCGCTCGTGGTACTGCACGGACAGTGCCTGCCCGGCGGTGATGTGCAGGATCTTGCCCACATACCGATCGGTGTGGGCCCAGATCGTCTCGTGTCCCCACGGTTTCGGCACATGCCGGACTTCGACGCGACCACTCATGCAACGCTCCAGAATCGTAGACGAATCAGGGAACCCTCCCGCTGACGTCAGCGGGACGGCAGAACCAATCGATAAAAACGGGCCGTGGGACTCTCCGTGCTGCCGTACGGATCAAGCCACAGGGCATCAGGTGCCTCGTCGAGCCGGAACTGCATCACCTGCGTGTCCTTGAGGGGGTCAGCGCGGACCACTGTCCACCCGGCGGCCGTCCGAACACCCACTGGCATCGGATGCCGGTACCGACCGACCCGCACGAGCTGGGCCGTCACGACCCACCGGGACCGCCCACCCACCTGCTCCGTACGGACGATCGGAGCCCGAAGCGCGTAATCGAGAATTCCAGCCTGCTGCACCCACTGGTCGAAGAACCAGCCCAGCTTCTGCTCGCCGATCCGTTCCGCCACCGACTGCATGGCCCAGCGATCCACATGGCGGAACTGCCACATGGCGTAGTATTCGCGCAGGAATCGCTGGAATGATTCCTCACCCAGGACGTCGTGCAGCGCCTGATACATCGACTGGCCACGATCGTATACCGACGCGTTGTACACAGCGAAGCTGCGAAAGAGATCCGCCCGGGTGCCGATCGGCTCCGCTGTCCCCTCACGGACCGTCGCCGCCTGCTCGTCCGACATGGAGTCGAGTCGTGCACGCAGTCGTCGAAGTGCCGTGTCGCTGGGCTCGACTGGATTGCGATCGCCTGCCATCTCGAGCCGTGCGGCCAGCAGCACGCGTGAGTCACCGGCCTGCAGTAGCTCTTGGTATGACGACAACCCCTCATCCATCCAGCCGCTCTGCCACTCGTTATTGGCCAGAACGCCGTAGCTGTACACGTGTCCCAGTTCGTGTACCGTGAGCCCCACCGAGGCTTCCCCGTTCATGAGTAGCATCGGGAATTCGGTGCCGCTCGCGTCGATCCGCTTGACCACGGTGATCTGTGGATAGGGGTAATCACCGTACAGCGCTTCCAACCAGCGCAGTGCGGTGCGCGTCTGCGCCAGTGCCCTGCCTCCCGTCCACTGGGTGAGCGAACGGTCGATACACGCCTTCTCGGCGGCCTCGTTCAGCGACGCCCGCGCACAATCGTCGGCGGCGTCGGCCCGGTACAGCACGTGGACCGACACGGTGTCCCAGATCGGAAAGCGGTACAGCTGCGACGGCGCGCGCACGTATGAGGTGCCTTCGTATCGAAATCCGGGCGAGGTGCTCCACGCGAAGTGATGCACGTTGCGGGCGATGAACCGGACAGCCTTGTACCCCGTCGGCACACGCACCGACGGTGCCGGCGGCACATCCCGATACGCCTGCGCGGCCAATCGGGGCCGCTCACTGCCGGCCGCCAGTACGCGCGCGTAGCCCGGATCACCGCTCACCGGAACGCCGGTGGCGCCCACGGTCTGATCGGCCGGCAACACCAGCGTGACATCGAACGCGCCAAACTCTCCGTAAAATTCCCCCGCCGGGACCAATGCGTTCGGCTTCCAGCCGTCGCGATCGTACACGGCGACCTTCGGATACCACTGCGCGAAGTCAAAGCTGCGCCCTCGGCGCGCCTGACGCCGCGGCACGGTGCTCGGCCGCGCGGTCCACGCAAAGTCCACCGTGATCGAATCGCCCGACGCCAATGGCGCCGGCAGCGCAAACCGCACCACCGTACTATCGGGTGCCAACGGATACTCTACCGTGACCGGACGGCCATTCACGCGAGGCGGCGTGGTGAAACGCTCGTACGCATAGTCGGGGTCAGGCAGCTCCTGAAAACGCAGTCGGCCTTCGCGCTCATCGACCGCCGACCACTTCGATCCGGGACGGAACGCGTTGAGATGCTGGTGCACCCAGAGTTCGCGCAGCACATCGGGGCTGCGGTTCACGTAACGCAACGTGCCGGTGGCGGTGAGCACACCGAGACGTTCGTCGAGCGTCGCCACGATCCGGTAATCGGCCCGCTGCTGCCAGTAGCCGACGGTGTCGCCACGAGGCGGCGTTGTCGCGGGGCGCAGTGGGAATCGCGGCGCAAGCGCCTGCTGATTCGGAAGGCCTCCCTGCTGCGCCGTCGCAACCCGCGACGAGAGCTGCAGCGCACTGGCCAGCATGAGCGTGGCGAGGCCGCCGTTACGAACGCGTGCGAAGCGCATGAGCACTGAGGGAAGCTGGGTACAACTGAAAACGCAGGACGAACAACTGGATACGAATCGGGGGAGTGCACCGCAGTGCACTCCCCCGGTCCGCCACCAACTTAGCAGAGCGGTATCAAGCGCGCGACGCGCCGAGACGACGTCGCAGCACACCGAGCTTACGGCTCAGCGAGCCATCCATCACGGTGTCGCCGATGCGCACCACGACGCCGCCAAGAATGCTCGGATCTACGGCGAGGTGCGGCACGACGGTCTTGCCGACGATGGCCGACAACCGCTTGGCGATCTCGTCACGTTCGTCGTCACCCGTTTCACGTGCCACGGTCACGCGCGCATGTACAACGCCATTCGAGGCGTCGAGCAGCGTGTCGTACTCATTCGCCACGGTCGGGATCAGCATTTGCCGACGGTTCTTCACCAGCTGCTGCAGAAAGCGCAGGAAGAGACGCGGCACCCGATCGCCAAGCGCCTTCGTCAGCACGGCCGACTTTTGGTCGGCCGAGATGCGCGGTGACTCGAGGAAGCGAAACAGCGTGACATCGCCTTCGATTGCGCTAGCGACCTGCCGCAACATCGTGCCCCACCCCGTCGTGTCTTCGGCCTTCCGCGCGAGGGCCAGCAGCGCCTCGGCGTAATTACGCGCGACCGATTGGCCCTGCACGCCGGCCGACATCAGCGGGTACCCTTGGCGCCGTCGAGCGACGCGAGGAAGCTCTCGACGATCTTACGGTTCCCCGTGGAGTCGAGATTCTGCTCGATCACGCGCGAAGCGCCGGCAATCGCGAGGTCGATCGCTTCAGTCCGCAGCGCGGCGATCGCGGCGGCCTTTTCGCCCTCGATGGCACGGCGAGCCTGCTCGATCATCTCCTCCTGCTGCGACTTCGTCAGCGCCAGCAGATCGGTGCGCATCTTCTCGGCCGTGGCGCGGCTGTCAGCGATGATCTGCTGCGCTTCCGTGCGGGCGGTTTCGAGGTGGGCTTTCTGCTGCGCGAGAATCGCTTCGGCAGCAGCGCGGTCTCGCTTGGCGCCTTCGATCGCGTCTTCGAGGGCCTTTTCACGTGACTCGACGGCCGCAAAGATGGGCTTGAAGGCGAACTTCGCGAGGACGGCGAAAAGCGCCGCGAAGATGATCAGCGTCCAGAACATCACGCCAACATTCGGGTCGAGCAGATTCGGCGGTCCGCCTTCGGCCGCTTCCGACGCAAACGCCGGACGTGCGGTGACCGCGATCAGAGTAGCAAGCGCGCCGATACGGCGAGCGGAAAGAGCGAGCATGGAGGGGTCCACGAGAAGAAGAGAGTGCGGCGGGGCGCCCCGATGGACGCCCCACGCGCGAACACGTTAGAACGTGATCTTGCCCTGGATCTGATAGCCGATCACGACGCCGAACAGCGCGGCGCCTTCGATGAGCGCGGCCAGAATGAGCGCGGCGGTCTGAATACGACCAGCGGCTTCCGGCTGACGCGCCATGCCTTCAACGGCCGACCCACCGATGCGGCCGATACCCATGCCGGCGCCGATCACGGCACCACCGGCAGCGATGCCGGCGCCGATCATGGCGAGGCCCTTCGGATCCTGAACAACCGGCGCAGCGGCCTGGAGGAGACCCATGATTTCCATCGTAACACTCCGAAAATAGTCGTTGAGAATGGCACTCCCGGCGGCGGTACCAAGTACCCCGCGTCCCGTCAGCGGGCCGAGGCCCAACGGGAATCACCGATCGCTCGATCGGCTACATCTCTCGTGGGCAGTGGGAGAACCTGCCGTGCGAGTACAACTGCTTAGTGGTGTGCTTCGCGGATCTGACCGATGAACACGCTCGCGAGCAGCGTGAAGATGAAGGCCTGCAGGAAGCTCACAAAAAGTTCGAGCATGCTGATCGCCGTCGCCAACAGGACCGGTACACCAGCCAACGCCCACGACTGGAACGAGAAAATGAGGCCGATGATCGCGAGCAACACGATGTGTCCGGCGGTCATGTTCGCAAACAGTCGAATCGTGAGCGCGAAGGGCTTGGAGAGCTTGCCTACCATTTCGACTGGCGACATGACGAAGAACATCAAGATGCGCATGACGATCGGCAGGTCCTTGTTCCAGTAAAAGATCGTGCTCAGGTAGCCGAGGCCATTGGCGCGAATACCCGCGAGTTCTACGACAATGGCCGTGATAATCGCCAGCGTCGCGGTCACGGCGATATTGCCGGTCGCCGTCGCGCCGTAGGGGATCATCCCGAACAGGTTGCACACAAGGATGAAGTAGAACAGCGTGAGCGCGAACGGCACGAACGCTTCGCCGTGGTGGCCGACATTCGGCAGGACGACTTCGTTGCGCAGGTAGAGCGCCATCGCTTCCATCGCACCGGCAAAGCCCTTCGTGCGACCGTCCGTCTCGTGCTGCTTGCGGGAGGTCGAGGCGGCGCTGATCAGAACGACCGCCACCAGGAGCGCCGCCGCCAGCATGAACACCACATGCTTGGTGGGCGAGAGATCGACTTCGAGGCTGCCGATATGCACCGGCGCCCACTTCGGCAGCTCGACTTCCTTGGCGAGGTGGCTGTTCGGCCACGGAATCTCGAGGTGCGAGCCGTCCGTGATGTGCGGCGTGATGAAGTCCACCGGACCCGCGGCCGGCGCGGCCGGAGCGTGTTCGGTGTTCTCTTGCGCGCTCAACACGACGGGCGCGAGAGCAAGAAGCACGGCACAGGATAACGAGCGGAGCATCGACTGCATCCGAATCAGGTCTTAGTGAGCGTTCAGAAAGATCGGCTCGATCACGGTCGAGACGAAAAAGAAAACGACCAACGACATCAACGCGGGAGTAGACGGCACCCCCAACGCCTTGGCGCCCAGGAAGGCCCAGAACGCCACCGTCGCGAAGCGCAACATCACGCCGAGCCCCCACCCTGCCATCACCTGCGTACGCGCTACGAGCATCGCGATCGCAAAGGTGAACGTCTGCACGATGACGGCGAGCCACGCACTGGCGCGCACCGCACCGGCCGACGCGGGATCGGTCCAGACAAACCGCTGCATGATCAACGCCGCGGCCAACACCAACGTGACTTGCGCGGCGGTGAAGCCAAGCAAGGCGCGGAACATTCGATTGGGTGCAACCCGATCGGTCGTCATGGCTTCGGCAACGAATCGGTGTCGTGGGTGGACCGCGCAGTGACCGGCTTCGTGAGACGCCGATAGCTCGCGTAAAAAGTTCCTCCCCCGCCTACGAACAACCCGCCCAACAAAAAGAGCGGCGCAGTATCGAACCGGCGGTCGAGCCAATTGCCGGCGTATACGAAGAACAGGATGGCCGCGAAGAACTGCATGCCGAGGCCGGCGAGCGCCCACGGAGATATCTCTTCGGGCGGCGTCGAGCCGGGCGTTGGGTTCCGCGGTTCATCTGCCATTCGGCGGGGAAGCTAGACGCTTGTGAAATTTTTCGCAAGCTATCAAAATGACCGAACCCGAACAAACACCGACACGCGAATGCGGGCAAGTTTAGAATAGCAAATGTGAAGCAGCATCGTCACTTAGACTGTCAACTGCGGCTTGACAGCCACAGGTCTCGTTGATAACGTGGCAGAGTATCGAAATGTGACCCTGCGTCGTCCAAGCATATGTCGGTGCTCATGATGGGCATTGGCAACCGCGACCCGACCATCCGACCCACTCCCTGATGCTTTCCCGCATCATCGTTCCGCTGCTGGCCGCTGCCGTCCTGATGTTTGCGTGTGGTCCGCGAACGCCGAGTCCGGTCTCCAGCGCGCGCCCGACGGTTGGCGCCGAGAAGGGTGTAACGTCTCACGTCATGGTAGATACGGCTCACGGCGTTGTCCGATTTGCGATCGAGGTCGCGAACGACTCCCGGAAGCGGGTCGAGTTGAACTTTCCCGATGGCCGCACGCACGACTTTGTTGTGCTGAACGACGCGGGCCGCGAGGTGTGGCGTTGGAGCGCGGGGCGTCTTTTCACGCAGTCGATGCAGAATCGCCTCCTCGACGCACACGATTCCGTGGTCTACGTCGAGCGGTGGTCGCCGCCGTCGCCTGGACACTACACCCTCGTAGCGTCGCTGCGTAGCGAGAACTATCCCGTGCAGCAGCGCGTGGACTTCGCGCTCCGCTGATCGCGCCGACCGCTCGTCGCATTACTCGCGCGTTGTCATTCGCGCGTTACATTCCCTGAGCTTTCCAACGGACGCCTGCGGGCGTCCGTATCTGTTTTCAGGCTCGTCCATTTCGCACTTCACACCGATCACGTGACTACACCGCCTGTCGAGAACGACCTCGCCCTGCTCGACCGTCTCGCTGAGGTGCGACGTGAGCTGGCCACGCAAATCGGACAGCGCATCGTCGGCCAGACGCAGGTGGTCGACGATCTCGTGACCGCACTGCTCGCTGGTGGACATGTGGTGCTGGTCGGTGTGCCGGGACTCGCGAAAACGCTGCTCGTGCAGACCGTTGCGCAAGCGCTTGATCTCACCTTCTCGCGCGTGCAGTTCACGCCCGACCTGATGCCGAGTGACATCACGGGCACGGAGTTGATGGAAGAAGAACCCGGCACCGGTAAGCGGGCGTTTCGTTTTGCAGAAGGTCCCGTGTTCGCCAACATGGTGCTTGCCGACGAAATCAATCGAGCGCCCCCGAAGACGCAGGCTGCGTTGCTGCAAGCCATGCAGGAACGCACGGTCACGGTGGCGGGGCGCACCTACGAGTTGCCGAAACCGTTCTTCGTGCTCGCGACGCAGAATCCGATCGAACAGGAAGGCACCTATCCGTTGCCGGAAGCGCAGCTCGACCGCTTCATGTTTGAACTGACGGTGGGCTATCCGTCGCGTGAAGAGGAAGAGGAGATCGTGATGTCGACGACGGGCGCGTCGCAGGGTGCGGTGCGTGCGGTGGTCGGCGGCGAAGAACTGCTGCGGTTGCAGCGTCTCGTGCGCCGTTTGCCGGCGCCGCCGAGTCTCGTGCAGTACGCGGTGAAGCTCGCGCGCAGCACGCGTCCGGACGATCCGAACGCGTCGGCGAAGGTGAAGAAGTACGTTAGCTGGGGCGCCGGTCCGCGCGCATCGCAGTACCTCGTGCTCGGCGCGAAGGCGCGGGCCGCGATGGACGGGCGGGCGATGCCGGATCTCGACGACGTGCGCAGTGTGGCGAAGGCCGTGTTGCGTCACCGGCTCGTGGTGAACTTCCAGGCCGAAGCGGATGGCATTCCGACGGAGTCGCTGATCGAATTTCCCTGAGCTGGCGCTCTTATGGGACAGGACGAATGACGTCGCGCGGGCGGTTGCTTCTTACAGCAACCGCCCGTTGTGCGTTCTTCGCTGTAGCTGGCGTCATCGGCTGTTGGGGCCGCTTAACCGGAGCGACATTTACCCGCGCTGACGCTTCGCTGACGGGGTGACGGCACTGTCAGATCGTCCCGGGTGACGACCGTCACTCCGCATGTTCCCTTGGGTACGGGAGTCCTGATGGCTCGCAAGCGCATCCCATCCGCGGCACGTGTGGCACGTGCCGCACTCACGTTGCCGGATCTCGTGCCGGACGCCGAGGTCGGCGCCTTGCCGTTGGTCTTTCAGACGTTGGGTGCGGGGCGTCTGGTGCTTGGCGTCGATCGCATCGTGCCCAGCACCGGGACCTTGTTTGCGTTGCTGGTCCGGGTCGCGTACAGCCCCGACTTTCGTCATGCGCGCGACGGTCTGCTGTCGATCCTCTGGCCTGGGCAGTCGATCGGGCGGCAGCGCGGGAATCTACGGCAAACCCTGTACAAGGCGCGTTCGATGGGGATCCACGTGTCGCTGATCGGCGACAGCGTGTGCCTCGATCCGCGACAGGTCGTGGCGACGTTTTCATTGTCGCAGACGACGCCCCTGTTCGAGCGAGACGTAGTGCGCGGCCATGAACCCTTCGGATTGTTTCTGCCGGGCTTCGTGGCGCCGTGGCCTGAGTTTCAGGAGTGGATCGACGTGCAGCGTGCGTCCGTGCACGCCGCCGTGCGACGCGTGCTCGTCGAGCAGTTGCGGGCACGCCGTGAGCGTGCGGACTGGTCGGGCGCGGACGCATTGGCGCGTTGGCTGCTGCAATTCGATCCACTGCACGAGGAGGCCACACTGACGCTGGCTGAGTGCACGATGTTGGCGGGGTCGAAAGCGGAAGCGGTGGCGATCATCGATCGGTATCTCGAGGAGATCGGGCCGTCTGCCGGCGACATCCGGCTCCCGGCGACACTGTTGCGGAAGCGGTTTACCGAGCCGCCCTCGAAGAAGCGCCCGTCATTCGTGCCGACGGAGCGTCACTTCGTGGGGCGGACGAGCGAGTTAGCGAATCTGACGATGGCGATGCGGCGGGCGCGGTGGCACGACGGGAGCGCGGTGATGATGTACGGTCCGTCCGGAATCGGAAAGTCGCGCCTAACTCGCGAGCTCAGCAAGGTTGCAGTGATTGAAGGCGTTCGCATTCTTCAAATCTCATGCAGAGTTACCGAGCTTTCGCGAAAACTTGGTGTTACGCTCGATCTGATTCCAGAGATGCTACAGGAGAATGGAGCACTTGGATGTTCTCCAGAATCGCTCCTCACGCTAAGGATGGTTCG
>JBBQAK010000079.1:0-12103 GCA_038316215.1 Gemmatimonadales bacterium
TAGCCGTCGCGTCCCGTTTCAAGTTGGGGCCGATCTTCACACCACCCATCGTGAGTAGCGCGACGGGATTGCTGGGTACGCTCTCGCAGGGGCCCACCAACGGAGGCGCGAACTGGGCCGGCGGATCGTACGATCCGGCGACGCAGATCCTGTATGTGTCCGCGTCGAACTACTCGCCGTCGGTGTTGAGCCTTATTCCGCCCGCGGCGGGCGTGTCGGATATGAACTTCGTGCGCGGCCTGGCGCCGCAGCCCGCAGGCGCGCCGCGCGTGGGCGGATTGTCGGTGCAGGGGCTGCCGCTGTTCAAGCCACCGTACGGCACGATCACCGCGATCAATCTCAAAACCGGCGAGTTCGCGTGGCAAGTCCCACACGGTGAGACGCCCGATGCGGTGCGTAATCACGAGGCGCTTAAAGGACTCACGATCGCGCGCACCGGACAACCCGGCTACGCCGGAACGCTCGTGACCAAGACGTTGGTGATCGCCGGCGACCCTGAAGTGACCACGCTACCCACTCGGCCGCGCAGTGCGATGCTGCGCGCGTACGACAAAGCCACGGGGCAAGAGGTTGGCGCCGTGCAGATGCCGGCGCAGCAGAGCGGTTCGCCGATGACCTATGCGCTCAAGGGGCAGCAGTACATCGTGGTGGCGGTGAGTGGCGGCTCGTATTCGGGCGAGTATATCGCGTATCGTTTGCCGACAGCGGCCAAGTGAGCTCGCGGCTGCGCGGTGCGCTGTTGGCCACGCTCATGCTGTTGCCGGCCATGGCGATGATGCGTACGCCAGCGGCGGTACGTGAATCCTCAAGTAGCGAGGCACGCCGTCGTGCGCGTACAACGTGGGACAGCGTGTTTAGTGCCGCGCAGGCCGAGCGCGGGCAAGTCACCTATGCGCGCACCTGTCAGCGGTGTCATACGGCAACGCTGGCGGGCGCGGACGAGTCGCCGGCACTCGCCGGCGGCGCGTTTCTGAGCAACTGGAGCGGACAATCGTTGCACGTGTTGCACGATCGCATTTTGTCGACGATGCCCAGCGATACACCTGGCGTCTACACGCGGACGGAGATGGCCGACGTGATGGCGTATCTCTTGAGCTTCAACGGATTCCCGGCGGGTACGAGTGAGTTGCCGTCGTCGAGCGATTCGCTGAAGTCCATTGTGTTGACCACAGTGAAACCGTAAGCGATCGCGTGGGAGTCAGTGTACTTGCACGTTGCGGGCTAATGTCTTGAATCGAACGCCGTTGTCCTGCACCACCGTGCCGGAAACGTGGCGTTGGTCACAGCAGGCTGTCCTCTGGGTACGACGGCCATCGCGCGAGGGCCGCCGAGACACAGAGATCGTAAATCTTCAGTCAGCCGTCAACGACACCGTGCGCCGGCGGCAACGCACTCACATGATGCCACGCGCGTCGTTCCGGTTATCGCGCTACCCGCGCCGTTCGCTATCCTCGGCGGATGTTCGCCCCTTGCGCAAACGCCCTCGCCGAGCCGACCGTATGGCCATGCCACATTCGATGTCGTTCCCTGATCGCGCGCTCTGGACCGTGGACGATTTGGAGCAGCTCCCTAACGACGGGAACCGCTACGAAATCCTGCACGGCGAGCTGCTCGTGACACCGCTGCCGACGTGGGGGCATCAAGGCGTCGCGGTGCGGCTCACGTGGCTCCTTTTCAACTGGTGCCGAGCCCACCCGGACTGGAGCATTCGCGCGCCCGGTGGTGTGTACATCAGCACGACCACGTGGCTCGAGCCCGATGTTGCGGTGTACCGAGCGCCCGATCGCGCCGACCTGTCGTGGAAGGAGCTGCCGCCGCCGGTACTGGTGGTGGAAGTGCTGAGCCCGTCCACCAAGCGCCGGGACCGCTTTCGCAAACGTCCGGCGTATCTCCACCACGGCGTGGGTGAAGTGTGGACCGTTGACGCCCAGGAGCGCACCATCGAGCGCTGGACAATTGCATCGGAGTTTCCCGAGCTGTGCCACGAAACGTTTACGTGGACGCCACCAGCGCCGCTGCCCGCGGGTACGCAGTCGCTTGAGGTGAGTTTTGGTGAGCTGTTCGGTCCGCCGTCGGAGACGTCGGTGTAGCCGCAAGCAAACACCGTGACGCGAAGCTCGCGGAGTGCGCGAAGAGACGCGAAGAACAGCAACGGGCACGCCACACCCGTCATCCACTCACGGCGCCTTCGTCGCGAAAGGCCTTCACAGTTTCAAACCGATCGGCGGGCAGCTTCTCCAGCGCACGCGCCAGTGCCGCCGCCACGTTGGCCGGCACTGTCGCCAGCGAATACTCGTCAGCGCGCGGCGAGATATCCTTATCACGCGCCCGTCGTACAGCAAGATGTTGTCGGGCTTGATGTCGCGATGAATCACGCCCTTGCGGTGCGCGCAGTGCAGCGCATCAGCTACTTCGCGCATGAGGCGCACGGCTTCCTCTACGCCGAACTGCGTTTCGCGATTGAGCTTTTCGCGAATCATTTCGCCCTCGATGTAGGGCATCACGCAGAACAAAAGCCCGTCGGCGGTGCCACTGTCGAACAGCGGCAAAATGTGCGGATGCTGCAGCGCCGCCGTGGTCTTGATTTCCACGATAAACCGGTCGGCACCAAGCACGGCAGCGAGTTCGGGCTTGAGCACCTTGATCGCGACCTTACGATCGTGCTTCAAGTCTTCGGCGAGGTACACGGTGGCTATGCCGCCCTAGCCGAGCTCGCGCTCGAGGCGGTAGCGGTCGGCGAGGGCGGTCACCAGCCTCGGGGGTAGTTCTGACGCGGCGGAAGAATGCCTTCGCCGACCGTCACGTGCAACGCCACTGGAGTTGTTCGGAGCGCCGTTCCCGCTCCGCATCGTGCCGCGATGGAGCGTGCGGTGTCATGCTGCGGTCATCAGCGGTCGCGTTGGTCTTTGGGGACCGGTTCTCGCGAGGGTCCCGCCGCACGGAGCTGACGGACCGGGAGTCCAGTAACGACCCGGTCGTACTCGCGCAGCGTATTCCCAAGGACAATGCCGGTGGCGGTCGACTCGTAGGCCCAGAATTCGCGACTGTGATCGCTCCCACGCATCTTCACGATCACCAGCGCCTTGCGAAGTTCACCTTCAATCTCAACGAACCGCTGGCTGAGGATCACGTCGGTCAGGAACGACACGCCATGCCCGGTGATCTGGAGCCGCTCCTGCTCCACGACCTCGACCGTCGAGTACATCGTCACACCGATGCCGGTGAGCGTACTGATGAGCCGGTACAGCGATTCACGGAAGTCCTCCCGGAACGTGGGCGCGAGCGCCATCTCGAAGCCGGAGATGGAATCGATGACCACGCGTGTGGCACCGATCGTCTCCACCGCCTCGCGGATTTCCTGCAGCGTCTCATCCACCGACAGATCCAGCGGCCGCAGGTAGATCACACGCAGTCGGTCGGCGGCCACCGCGTCCCGCAACTCGGTGCCCATCGCCGTCGCCCGGGCGAGATAGATCTCGGGATGTTCCTCGAACACGGCAATCACGGCAGACTCCCCGTTGCGCAGTCCCTCCGCCACGAACTGGACCGCGAATGTGGTCTTGCCCGAACCGGTTGGACCGGCGAGCACGACCGAATCGCCGGCGGGTATCCCGCCGCCCATCAGCGCGTCGAGGCCGGGAATACCGGTGCCCAGCCGTTTGCCCTCCACGGCGCGCCTGTCCGTCCGATGGACCGGGACACGCGGATACACGATCACGCCGTCACCGGTGAGCTTGAGTGTGTGCAGCCCAGGCATGTGCGCGAGTCCGCGCGCTTTAATCACCTGAAGTTTGCGCACCACCGAATTGCGGTCGACGGCCTGCGTCAACCAGATGATGCCGTCCGCCACCGTTAATACGGGATTCCGGATTCCCTGCGGTTCGTATTCCCCGATCAGCAGCGACGTGATCTCCCAGGTGGTGAGCTTGAGTGCCAGCTGCTGCACGAACCGCTCGACACTGCTGTCTCTGGTGCCGCCGCTCGTACTGTGAAGCAGCGACCGGATCGAATCGACGACCACCACGCCCGGACGCACGCGCTCGACCTCCGCTTCGATGCGCTGGAGCACGACGTCCAAGTCGCCGTCCAGCGCTTCCTCGCTGAGGTTCAGGAAATGCACCACGTCGCCGACGTGCTCCTGATGGAAGAACGAGAGCCGCTGCTGATAGCGCAGCATCTTGAGCGACGTTTCACCGAGGAGCGTGATGAACAGGCCGGGTCGCGCGGGGGTGGCGTTCGCAAACAGGAACTGCATGCACAGCGTCGTCTTCCCCGATCCAGGTTCACCGGCAATCAGGTTGAACGAGAGTTCCGGCAGTCCACCGCCGAGCACGTCGTTCAGACCGGGAACGCCAGTATCGAGCAGCGTGAGTGGCGGTAGGTCACGCCGCACGGCCGTGCGATCAATGGGCTTGGTCATCGCGTTTTTCGTGGGTGGCGTTGCTCACGGTACCGCGCGGGCTCGGTGCTCCGGCTTGGTCAATCAGACGCACGGCCATCTCCTCGCCGACGATGCGGCCGAGCAATTCTATCAGGACCTCGAGGAGGGCCACGACGCCAATGGCGAGCGCATCGGATCTTCGTGGAGCAGCATGCGGCGGCGTGGTCCGAAATCCACCAACCGTGAGGACGTAGCCCAGCGCAGGGTGCGCCGGGAGGGTCAGGCGTGCGGCGTTCAGCAGCAGCGCGCTATATCCCTCGGCCCCGATCCAGCGACTCAATGCCACCTCGACATCGTTCAGGAGCTGCATCGCCGCCGCCGCCGCCGCATCGTGTGGGTCTGCGTACACATGCGCGAGCGCGTGCGCGCGCTCATTCGCGCTTTCGGGCGTACTGGCGCTCTCGGCGTGTTCCCAGAGACGCCGGGCCACGTCTGCGGCGGTCGCGTGCGCACGACTCACGGCCGCACCGTACGCAAGGCGTCAGGCATTCGCGTGATGGGAGCCGTCATAACGTGAGTGGGAGCGCAGGAGTGAGCGACATGTAGCGCGTACTGTTCGCGAATCCCGTGCCACCCCCCCAAGCTTGGGCCAACTCCCGGCCGGACATCGCATCGTGCGGCGTGCCGACCGCGCGGCGGGGTTGACTTTGCAAGTCATTGTAGTTACTATACTTACATGAAGTTAACGGCGCCGGGTTGTGACACCGCGCCAATGGTAGAGTGAATTGCCTCCGTAGCATTCGGGTGCCTCTGCCACTCAGCGCACGGTGTGCGCTGTTCGTCCGTACCGCGTTCTCCCGTGTGGCCTCCCGGGATCATCGTGCTTCGCCTGCGCCGAAGCACAGTAGACGCGACTGTACTCTTCATTATCCGCGCAGTGAACGGAGAATCGCCGAAATGACCACAGCGAAAAGCACCACCAACGTCACCAACAACGTGACGGACAAGGTCACCGACTCCATGGCCAGCGCCGCGAACAGTGCGGTCGCCGCGGTCAAGTCAGTGGCGTCTGCTGCTGCGGGGACGCTTGCCGCAAAGGGCGCACACGCTGGAGACGACCGTGGCCTGCGACTGGCAGCGTTGCGAGATCTTACCGACGTCAGTGTCAGCCTGATGCCCGACGTGCGGGGATGGAAGCTCGAACTCACCGATGGCATGGTCGCCGGGTCGGTTTCGCGCATCATTCTGGACCAGCGCGCCAAGAACATGCCTCGCTATTTGGACATCGCGCTCGACCCCAAGCTCTTCAAGGGCGCGAAGCCGCACTCGAATGAGCTGCTGGTACCGGTCGGTCTCGCCCGCATCGCCAAGGATCGCGATGTGATCCTGCTGCCATCGATGACGCGTGACACGTTGGTTGGGCTTCCCATGCTCTCGCCCGGTGCGATCAGCTTCGAGCACGAGGCCAACGTCATCAAGGGCTTCGGCGTGAGCACGAGCTTCAGCAGCGCGGACCAGCTCTACGGCCATGCCGCATTCGATCTCAAGTCATTCCTGTCGCTCCGGCCGCTGACGCGCTAACCCGCTCACGCGATGACGACAGCGTAGCGCACACGTTGCGCATGACGTCAGCAGGGAGACCCGGAAAACCGGCCACGACGGAACAGTGTCGTGGCCGGTTTGTGCTATCCAGTGTTGTCGCGACGGATCCGAAGGTCTCGCCCCTACGGCTTCACATCCCGGCTGTTATCCCCCGGCACCCGATCGATTAGCAGATTGTACGGATCGATACCGGCGCGCGACGGCTTGCCGTTCACGAGGAAGTCGGCGCGAACCACACCGCTGGTCACCTTCACCTTCCGGATGGAAAGCGGCTCGCCGATACGCGCGCCACGTTTCGCCTCGCTGAACACCCCGACGTCGATATAGTCGTTGAGCGCGACGGGCGTTTCTGCGCCAAGCGAATCCGCGCGGAACTTGAGAGCCGTTCCGATCACCGTGACCTTGTACTGACCACCAGGCATCGGCACGGACAGCACGCTATCGGTTTTCACATCCCAGAGCGTGATCGTGTCGAAGTAGTCGTCGACCGCCTGCTGCATCGAGTCAGGGGTCGCGGCGCGAATGTGCGTCATGAGATCGAGTGTGGTGGCGTACGGCGGCCCCACGAACCGGCCTTCATCGAGATACGCGCGCAGCGCACCGTGCAACGCCTTCTCACCGATCAGATCGCGCAACGCGAACAGCGCGAGCGACCCCTTCTGGTACCAGATGTACGCCTGGAGATCGACACGAGTCAGCGGGTGTTCGCCTTTGGTTTCGCCGGCACGACCACGCAAGTACCGCTCGAGTTCCGCGCGGAGAAACTTCTGTGTGAAGGCGCGACCGTGAGCGCGATCCGTCACGACGAGGGCGGCGTATTCCGACAGCGACTCCGACAGCATCTGCGAGCCTTCGACATCGGCCGGCATGCGCTGATACGGAAACCATTGATGCGCGATCTCGTGTGCCGTGACGAAGTACGGCAGGTCGGTGTCCTCGACATCCGTGGAATCGACGCGCGCCACGAAGCCGATGTCCTCGGAATACGGCACCGTGTTGGGAAACGACTGCGCGAAGCCGGCGTATCGCGGGAATTCCAGGATGCGCAGCTGCCGATGCTGATATGCGCCGAATTCCTGCGAGTAGAACTCGAGTGACGCCTTCGAGGCGTCGAGCATACGTTGGACGTTGAACGTGTGGCCGGGGTAGTGGTAGACCTCGATCGGCACGTCCCGCCACATCGCCTTCGTCACGGTCCAACGCGCCGACAACACCGAGAAGAAATTCGGCATGGGCGTGTCCATCACGTAGTGGAAGTAGCGGCGCCCGTTGCTCGTCCACTCCTTCGCGAGATACCCCGGTGCCATCGCGATCTGATCCGGGTCGGTGCTCACGGTCGCCTCGAACGTCACGAAGTCGGCGTCGGGCGAGAAAGACTGGCGGTTGATTCCCTCCGGATCGGTGCGGGGTTTACCCCGACGCTGCAACGGCAGCTGATACTTCCGGCGCAGTTCGTCACTCTGCAACTCCAGCTGCGCGTTGTATCCGAGCGTCGGAAACTTGTCCCGATTGAAGAAGGTGCCATTTTCGACCAGCGACCGATCGGGCTCCCCGTTGGGATAGCCGATGACCGCCCAATGTTGCACCACCTGCAGCTGCATCGTGTCGCCCGGCGCGAGTGGCGTGGCGAGCTGCACGAGTCGCACGCCGAACCGCTCGTCGGATTTCAGGAGCGTGTGCGGTCGGTCAAAGCGGAGTGAGTCGAGCGTCGCCGATAGCCCTGGAGCGGTGACCGCCACGTTCACGATCACAGAATCGATCGGCCGGTCCATTCGATTGATCATGGTGTAGCGCGTGACGGCTCGAGCTCGCCCGTCGCGGGGCGCGAGATCGACCTGTACTCTCGTGCCGATCACGCGCGGCGGCACGAGCTTCTCGAGCGGTCGCCATGTCTGCTCATACGTCACGCTCAAGCGCTCGGTACCCTTTCGCGTGAAGTAGTCGTTCTCGACACTCGCATGGTAGTAGAACAGCCCACCCGCCGCCGTCGCGCTCAGCGCGCCGCCGGCGGCCAGCAGTCGCGTGCCACCGCGCAACCGGTCGCGCAGGCGCTGCCCAATACCGCCCATACCGGTGCCCCGCTGCCACACCACGTAACACAGCGCCAGAATCAGTGCCGACAGCCCCAACGTAAAGCCATGTACGACCGCGAAGGCGCGTAGATAGGGCCCGGTTCCATTGAGATCCGACCAGCGCAGCAACGGCGCAGCGCCGATCTGCAAGAGTTGGTAGTCGTAGCCGAGGTTGATCGTGGCGATGTTGCCGACCCAAATCAGAATCACGATCACGTGACCAATCGGCTTGCGCGGTACCAGTGACTGCACCAGGAAGGCGATCGCCGTCATCACCGCCCAGCTGGGATAGTCTTTGAGGTACACGTACCGTGCGTACACCCCGACATCGATGTGAGGGTAGCCCTTCAACAGTTGCACCGCGATGCTGCCAAGCATGGCGGCCGTGGTGAAGGCCAAGAGCAGCAGCATCATGGCCGTGTACTTGCCGGCCAGCACACTCCACGTCCGCACTGGGGAGGCATCCAGCACTTGATCCAGGCGCACCTGCCGCTCACGCCACACGAGCTCTCCGGCGTAGAACGTGAGCAGCACCACCATGAACAGACTGCCCGCACCTATTGACGCTTCCGCCATGAGCCAGCTCATAGGCCAAGAACGATTCTGCCCGTTCTGGCCGGCAAACCACGCACTCATCAACACGTTGATGAAGCCGATCGCCGCGATGGCCTGAAAGGGTACGGATCGCAGCAGCGACTGCATGTGGAAGGTGGTTACGCTCCACCAGCCCGCCAGGAGCGATGGCGGTGCGTACCCACCGACGGCCGGAGCAAACGCTCGCGCCGGCGCGGTCGCGGTCGCGGTCGCGGTCGCGATGACCTCAGCCTTCACCTTCCGGCGTCGCTTCGCTGGTGCGTCCTTCTCGAGTCGCATGAAGCGGAATGCCGCGAAGAGGAGTGCAGCCCCGACGCCGCTCCACAGCAAGCGGTTCGCCACGAGAAATCCCGTGAGTGGCAATACCCGGGTATTCTTTTCCGCCGGCGTCCAGTAACGCGTGACCAAGTCGATTGAGCGGATGGCAAACGGATCGATAAGATTGGCCAACTGGTCACGATCCAACTGCTGCACCAGGCGACCAGCCACCGAATAGCCCACCAGCAGCAGAATGCCCGCCACGTACACCGCGAAGTTGCTGCGCGTCAGTGAACCCACGGCGAACAGCATGCTACTCAGGAAAAACACCCCAGGCACGCCAATCAGCAGAAACGGTTGGATATAAAACCAGATGTGCACCGCCTGCACCGTGGTGCCATCAACCCACGGCATGACCGTGCCGACCAGCGCGCCGAGCGGCATCGCGGCGAAAACCAGCAGCATGGCGATGAATGCCGCCACGTACTTGGCGCCAAGGTAGCCACCGCGCGTGATACGCGTGCTGAACAACAGCTCGTGCACGCCGGCGTCGTAGTCGCGCAGCACCGTGGTACCGACAAGTGCGCTGGTGATGATCTGCCCGATCGCCAGCATAATGGCGTACATCTGCGCCAACGTGTACGGGCTGTTCTTTTTGACTTTGCCCAACGCCGTGCCGACGAGCACCGCGTCCGAGCTGACGGCAAAGAACGCCAGCAGGAACATGATCGCGACGTACAGCCACGTGACCGGCCGTCGGAAGTGACCGCGGAGTTCGAACGCAAAGAGGGCGCCGAACATCAGACCTCCACTGGCACGCGTCCACCGGCAATGGCGGCCAACCGATGAAAGTACACATCCTCGAGATCGGGTTCGATGGCGACGAAGCCATCACCAGGATCTGACGCGGCGTACACATGCAGCACGGTGTTCCCGGCCGCCATGCGGGTCGAGATCACCTCGTACTCGGCCTTGTAGTCGTCCGTCTGCGCGCGGGGAACGGTGCGTCGCCAGATGCGCCCTCGCACCTCGTCGATGATGCGCTCCGGTTCCCCCTGCACCACCACCTGCCCCTGATTGATGATCGCCATTTGCGAGCAGAGTTCGCGGACATCCTCCACGATGTGCGTGGAGAGAATGACCACCACATCGTCACCGATATCGGCCAGCAAATTGAGAAAGCGATTGCGCTCGGTAGGATCGAGCCCCGCCGTCGGTTCGTCGACGATCAGCAGCTTCGGACTACCAGCCAGTGCAATCGCAATACCGAGCCGCTGCTTCATGCCGCCCGAGTAGCCGCCAGCGCTCTTTTTACGCACGTCGTACAGATTGACCTGATGCAGCAGCGACCCCACCAACTCCTTGCGCTCACCGGCATTCACCACGCCCTTGAGGGTGGCGAAGTGATCGAGGATCGCCTCGGCGGGCATGTTCGGATACAGACCGAATTCCTGCGGGAGATAGCCAAGCTGCGCGCGGAGCTTCTCCGGTTCTTTCAGGACGTCAATGTCACCAAAGCGAATCGATCCACTGTCCGGTGGCTGCAGCGTGGCGATCGTTCGCATCAGTGATGACTTGCCGGCGCCATTCGGTCCCAGTAACCCAAACATGCCGGACGCGATCGTCAGCGAAATATCGTGCAGTGCGCGTACGCCGTTCGGGTACGTCTTGGATAGGCGATCGATGCGCAGGGTCATGAGGCTCGTCGGGAATGAGGTGAACAGCGCTGAGAGCAGAGCGTAGCACCGTCGCGGTCCAAGCGCGAGCATCTCCTCGGCTCCACCGTGTTCGCCACGCTATATCGCAGGGTCCGCAGAACGCCGTGCAACTGCTCACCCAGTCGCGACCGCAGCGAGTGCGGACCAACCGCGCTGACGACCGCTGCGACTATCGGAGTCTCCGTTCGGATCGGACGACGTTATCCGGAGATGGTCCGGCGCAAGCGCCGCTGTGACAGCGGGCACTTGGCGGGACGACGACGTGATGGCATACACCCGCGGCCGTCCAGCGCTCGATCGTTCTCGCCGCTTCATCCACCAGCCACAGCTCGCTGACGCCGTGCGTCAGATACGCTGGTCTCTTGCGGTGTCGATCGCGCTGCCGTGTCGACGGGCTCAGCACCTCGACCGCGAGGAGCGGCGTCGGTATCTCACGCCAGGGGACATTGAGAGACCCGGACGAGGGGTACACCGCCATGTCGGGTTCAAGCCCGGTGGTTTCGCTGATGTAGACGCCGCTCGGTGACGGGGGATCGCCACGTGGGTGAGCGCACTTCCACGTTCAGCAGCGCGCGACCGATGTCCGACGGCGACACGGGACGACGCCCGTGCGTGAGCGACCCCACGAACAGATCAGGCTGCACCAGTGTCGCCTCGTCGAGCTGCAGATCACTGGGCGACAAGCTCGGCGACGGGCTCGGCGACGGGCTCGTCCGGAAGCGCTCGAACTTCTGCTGCCGTCCAACGGCGAGTATCGACAACGGGCATGAGCATATGTTGCTTTCACTCGGCGTCGGGTCGCACGGACCGCTTCACCCGACACGCTGCGCACTTTCCGCTCCGACATCCCCATGAACATTGAAATCTGGTCCGACATCGCCTGCCCGTGGTGCTACATCGGCAAGCGCCGATTTGAACAGGCGCTGAGTCAGTTCCCGCACCGCGACGCACTCGACATCGTGTGGCGTAGTTTCGAGCTCGACCCCACGGCCCCTACCCGACAGACGACATCGACCGTCGAGCTGCTCGCCACCAAGTACCGCATGACGGTCGAGAAGGCGCAGTCCATGATGGACAACATGGCGGCGACCGGTGCTATTGATGGCCTCGACTTTCGCTTCGATCGCTCGATCTCCGGCAACACGTTCGACGCCCATCGGCTCATCCATTTCGCCGACACGGTCGGACAGCGCGCGGCAATGGTCGAACGGCTGTTCGCTGCGTATTTCACCGAAGGCGAGGCGATGGGCGACCACGACACGCTCGTGCGTCTGGCGAGCGACATCGGATTGGATGCCACGAGCGTGCGCGACATGCTGTCCAGCCGTGCGCATGCAAGTGACGTGCGGAACGACGAAGCGCGCGCACAGCAGTTCGGCATTACCGGCGTGCCGTTCTTCGCCATCGATGAGCGCTATGGCATTAGCGGTGCACAGCCGGCGGCGGCGATCGTCGAAGCGCTCACGAAGGCGTGGACG
>JBBQAK010000344.1:0-4396 GCA_038316215.1 Gemmatimonadales bacterium
CGAGTGGCTGAATTCGGCGCCTCGTGGGTTCTGCTTTGCCAATCTGGTAGATTTCGATCAGTTGTTCGGGCATCGGAACGATGTCCGTGGCTTTCAGGGGGCGCTCGAAGCGTTCGATCGCGCCCTGCCCAGCCTGCTGGCTGCACTTCGGGAGGACGACCTGCTCTTTATTACGGCCGATCACGGCAACGATCCGACAACGCCATCCACCGACCACGCGCGCGAGCGCGTGCCGTTATTGGTGGCGGGCGCACGGGTGCGCGGCGGGAGCGTGGGAGCGCGCGATACGTTCTCGGATCTTGGCGCCACGGTGGCCGAGTGGTTTGGTCTGTCGTGGCGCGGTCGTGGTACGTCGTTTCTGCCGGGCCTTCTGCACGCATGAGCATCACCCATCTGCGCACCGCGGCTGACGCGGCGCGCGCCCATGCGTGGTGCCCGTACTCGCACTATCCCGTCGGGGCTGCGTTGGAAACCGACACGGGTCGCGTGTACGTCGGCTGTAACGTGGAGAACGCGTCGTATCCAGCCGGGACCTGTGCCGAGCGCGTGGCGCTCGGTGCGGCGATTGCCGATGGGGCGCGTCGTTTTGTGCGCATTGTGATCACGTCGGCGGCGGCTGCGCCGACGCCTCCGTGTGGGATTTGTCGACAGGCGCTGGTGGAGTTCGCCCCAGCGCTCGAAATCGTCGCCGTGACGCCCGATGGGCTCACGGCACGCTGGTCGCTGGCGGAACTGTTGCCCGCGCCATTCACGCCTGCTTCGCTCGAGAATGCCTGAGCGCGTTCGATTTACCTCGTGGCCGCGTTTCCGCGGCCCCCTCCTCCTCTGCGGACTCGTGTTCGCGGCCGTCACGGCCGCGGCCTGCACGGAGTCCCTCGACGGTGGCGCGGCCTGCCCGTCGTTGTGTCCGTCGAAGGCGGAGTCCTTCCGCGACACCATTGTCGACGCGGTTGTGCTCGATAGCTCGCTCGGGGGTTTTCCGACGCTCGGGCTGTCGCCATACATCCTGATCGCCAATCGACCGGGCGCCATCGTGACGAGCGCGGTCATCCGGTTCGATGCGCTGCCGACCGTGTTCAGCCCGAACGGCGGTGCCTCGGTGGATTCCATCAGGGCCGTCGACTCGGTGTACCTCCGCATCCCGCTCGACAGCACCGGACGCCGCGGCACCACGCCCGTCACGCTCGAAGTGTTCGACGTGGACACCACCGCGTCCGACTCGGTCACGTCGGTCGTGCGGTCGCTCTTCCGACCGGATCGTCAGGTCGGCTCGTTGGTGTTCACGCCTTCCGCTGTCGGCGACTCGATCCGGATTCCGTTTTCGAAAACGGTGATGGCGGCCAAGATCGCCGCGAAGGGTCGTCTGCGACTGGGCGTTCGCATCAGCGGTGGAACGGGCCAGCTTCGCGCAGTGGCCTTCGTTGGCGGCGCCGGTGCACCGTCGGTCGTTTTCGATCCGAGCACCGACACGACTTACGCGCCGCAGCAGATCACGCCAAGCACCATCCTGCCCAACGCCACAACGGACTTCCAGCTGGCGTACTCGGTGTACACCATCAGCGATCTCGCATCGCCGCCGCCGGGCGCGAACACCTTGTTGGTGGGCGGCTTTCCGGCGTATCGATCGTATCTGCGATTCAACCTGCCGTCGCGTATCAGCGACTCCAGCACCATCGTACGTGCCGAGGTGCTGCTCACGCAGCAATCGTCTTCGTTCGGCAATGCGTCGGATTCCGTCGGTCTGTTTGCGCTCGTGCCCACCACGACGGATCTGGTCACGGATCTGCGCCGCATCCTCGATCTGGCTGCCGCCGGTTCGTTCGCTGGCGTCGACTCCACCCTGCTGCTCCCGTCTTCCGCCGGCGTCCGCGCCGTGAACGTGCTCACGCTCGCTCGCACGTGGCGCACGTTGCCCTCGAACGTGCCGCGCGCGATCGCCTTCAAGATCGGCTTCGAAGGCGCGCAACCGGCCGAATTGCGCTTCTATTCCAGCGAAGCGCCGGCGGCGCTGCGTCCGCGACTGCGTATCACTTATCTCCCGCGTTCGGAGTTCGTCCTCCCGTGATCCGCACCCGATTCCGATCCTTCGTTTCACCCGCTGCGCTGGCGTTCGTCGCCGCGCTGGCAACGGCGTCGACGGCCCGCGCGCAGGGCTCCATTGGCACCCAGGGCTTCGGCTATCCCGTGGGCGGCGGTAGTGTCCGCACGAACGGGACGGGTGGGGCATTCGCGGAATTCGACGCGCTCACGCCGACGAACCCGGCGGCACTCGGTGGCATCAGTCGCACGGTGATCACCGCGCAGGTCGAACCCGAACTGCGGAAGCTCACCGCGAACGGCGTGAGCGAAAAGAGCAACCTGCAGCGCGTCCCGCTCATCATGCTCATCTTTCCGGCGCGCCACGGCGTGGCGATCGGCGTGAGCGCCACGAGCTTCCTCGATCGCACGTTCTCGACCACCACGAGCGGCAGCGCGTTGATCGATGGTAGCGCCGTCCCGACGAGCGATCAAACGGACGTGCGCGGGGCCATCAACGATCTCCGCGCCGGCGCTGGCTGGCAGATTTCGCCGCGCTTCCGCGTGGGCGTGGCGGGGCATCTCTACACTGGTGAGAACCGCGCCACCCGTGAGCGCACGTTCGCGGATACGCTGGCATTCGGCAGCGTGCTCGATTCGTCGCGCGTCACGTACTTCGGAACCGCATTATCCGTCGGCGGCGAAGCGACGCTCGGCAAGGGATTCACCGCGCTCGCGTCATACCGCCGCGGCAACGAGATCAACGCCCGCATCCGCGACACGATCGTCTCGCAGGCCAGCGTGCCCACGCGCACCGGTGTCGCGTTGCGCTATGACGGCATCGTCGGCTCGGTATTCGCCGTCGGGATGGAGCAGATCTCCTGGTCCGAGATGGCATCGCTCGGTTCGACGACGACCACGGCCACCGATGCCATGAACTGGCACGCCGGCGCGGAAGTCGCCGGTCCGAAGTTCCGCGGTCTGCCGTTGCTCGTTCGCGCGGGCTACGCGCGCAACGAACTGCCCTTTGGTACTCCCGGACAGACCGCCAAGGAGAACCGCCTGACCGCAGGACTTGGGCTTCCGGTTGCCGGCGAAGACGCGACGCTCGACCTCTCTGTCCAACGCGCCAATCGCACGATGTCGGGAAGCGGCTTCAAGGAATCGGCGTGGCTGCTCGGTATCGGCATTCAGATCCGTCCGCGGAACTGACCCATGAGTGACACGCCCGTGACCGGAACGCCGCGCCCCACCGTGTACATCGAAACGTACGGCTGCCAGATGAACGTGGCCGATTCGGAACTCATGTACGGCAAGCTCGTGGCGAGCGGCTACGACGCCGTGGATGTGCCCGACGGCGCCGACGTGATTCTGGTGAATACCTGCGCGATCCGCGAAAACGCCGAAACGCGCGTGATCGGCCGACTCGGTGAGCTCAAGAAGTTCATGCGCGCCGGCAGTGTCATGGGTGTCACGGGCTGCATGGCGCAGCGCCTCGGGCCTCAAGTGCTGGAAAAGGCGCGACATGTGTCGATCGTTGTCGGTCCCGACGGCTATCGCGCGCTGCCGGAATTGCTCGATGGTGCGCGTCGCGGTGAGAAGTTCACCGCGACCGACTTCGATCTCGAAGAGCACTACGAGGACGTGGTCGCCCGGCGCTTCGAAGGCGTGAAGGCCTGGATTCCGGTACAACGTGGCTGCGACTATCGGTGCACGTACTGCATTGTGCCGACCACGCGCGGCCCCGAACGGAGCCGCAAGCTCCACGAGGTCGTGCGGGAAGTGCACGAGGTCGTGAATCAGGGACTCACCGAAGTCGTACTGCTGGGGCAAACGGTCAACTCGTACAACGACGGTACGCATGATTTCGCCGACTTGCTACGTGCCGTCGGCGCGGTGGACGGCATCCGTCGCGTGCGCTACACGAGCCCGCATCCCAACGACTTTTCCGATCGCGTGATTGCCGCCATGGCGGAAGTGCCCACGGTGTGTGAGCACATCCACCTGCCCATGCAGAGCGGGTCCACGTCGATGCTCAAGAAGATGTTGCGCCGCTACTCACGCGAGGATTATCTCGCGTGCGTGGAGCGCATGCGGGCTGCGATTCCCGGACTGGCGCTGACCACCGACATCATCGTCGGTTTTCCCAGTGAGACCGACGACGAGTTCGCCGACACGCTGTCGCTCTGTCAGGAAGTGCGCTTCGACGATGCGTTCATGTTCAAGTTTTCGCCGCGTGAAGGCACGCCGGCCACGCGCATGCCGGCCGAGTGGACGATCCCCACCGAGATCGTGGCGACGCGTTTCGAACTGCTGTTGAAGACGGTGCGTGGAATCTCGCGGGAGAACAACATGCGCCGCCTCGGCGATACGGTTGAAG
>JBBQAK010000115.1:0-9687 GCA_038316215.1 Gemmatimonadales bacterium
CCTCTCGATCTGGCTCAGCGCGGCGTCAAGCGCCTTTGTCTTTTCCATACTGGAACCCTCTGCAACCTATGGTGCGTGATGATCCGGACGATCGCCCGGGAGATCAGCGTTTCGGGATCCGGGAGCGACCAGGCGCCGGCCGGAGACTGCGACCTCGTCGTCGCGACGCGCGCTTGGGCCGCGGCTGGGCGCCACGGCAAACCGATAGCGAGCACGACAAGCGCCGCCGCCGCGCTGAAGCGGCTGCGAAAATCGCGTGTGGGAAGTACCGTGAAGAATGAGGTCAGCATGGTGGTCTGATGAATGCTACACGCTTTTCGTGAGCACGTTGCTGGGCTCGCTGAGTTTCGCGGCAGTGGACGTTCCGTGCGGTGACACGGGACACGTCACCGTCACCTTACTCGCCTGACGTCCTTTCGCACATCACTTGACACTGTTAAGTGAATATCCCACCTTACAGGCCATGACGACGTCCGCCATTCGCACTGCTTCGCTGGCCCGCCGGGAACGGCAGAAGGCCGAGACGCGCCAGGCTATCCTGGACGCGGCGCGGGAGCTGTTCGTATCGGATGGCGTGGAAGCGACGACCATGCGGGCGATCGCGGCCAAGATCGGATATACGCCCACGGCGATCTATCACCACTTTCGGGACAAGGACGCCCTGATCGTGGAGCTGTGCGTGGCCGACTTCTCGTCGCTGGGTCAGGCGATGTACAAAATCGGCCGGATCGAGGATCCGGTTGAGCGGCTGCGTCGGATGGGATTGGCATACACCGATTTTGCGCTCGATAATCCGAGCCAGTATCGGTTCATGTTCATGACACCATTAAAACATCCCATGCTTGACGCCAATGGGAACGTCGTCAAATCGCCCGACGAAGACGCCTATGGATTTCTCCTTCAGACCGTCAGCGAAGGCATCGAGAAAGGCGTGTACCGCCCGGAACTGAGCGACGCCCCCGAGCTTGCGCAGATGGTCTGGGGCGGCATTCACGGCATCATCTCGCTCTGGTTTACCCACTGCGACGACCCGCACATCGTCTTTCGCGACCCTCGCGAAACTGTCCGTACCATGTGCGACGCCATGATCCGAGGCAGTCTTCGAAACTCGGCCTGACGGAATTCCGTCAGGTCTCAAGAATCTCCGGACGCTTCGGCGTCCTTCTTTCGGCCCGTTTACTTAACACTGTTCTATCAACTAGCAATGTTCCACTCACTACCGATGTTCAAAGCCGCGCGCCGTCTGCTCGGTGCGGTGGGTGCGATGCTCTCAGTCGGGGCGGCCGCGGCCGGAGCGCAAGACACCACAAACGCCCGCCAGCTGCTCAACGGCTATGTCGCCGAGGCGCTGGCCGCAAACCTTGGGCTCGCTCAGCAGTCGGCCGCGCTCACCCGCGCCAACGCCGGCGTGCGCGAGGCTAACGGGCGGTTCCTGCCCAGCGTGGGCGTGAACGCGCGCTACTCCGAATTCAGCGGGGTGGTCAACATCGGCGACTTCATCAATCCCGCCTACGCCGCACTGAATCAGCTCATCGGACAGTCGCGCTTCCCCACCGACGTGAACGCGACCCTCCCGTTCCGTCAGGAAACCAAGCTCGAACTCACCCAGCCGCTGTTCAACGACGCGCTCTTTGGCGCCCGCGCCGCCGCCCGCGCCCAACGCGACCTCACGGGCGCCACCCGCAAAGCCGCCATGCGCCAGCTCGCCGCCGACGTGCAGCACGCCTGGCTTGGCTACGCCAGCACCGTACGCGCGGTCAAAACGCTCGAGAGCACGCTGCCACTGCTCGACGAGAACGTGCGCGTGAGTGAACGTCTCATCGGCGCCGGGCAGGCGACCCCCGATGTGCTGTTGCGCGCCCGCGCCGAACGCAGCGAACTGCTGCAACAAATTCAGGAAGCCACGCGGCAACGTGATGCGGCGCGACGCGGCTTCAACCTGCTGCGCAATCGCGACGACGACAGCGCCATCGCGTTAGCCGACGACAGCACGCTCCTGCGCGTGGATTCGCTGTCACGCGACGCACTGCTCGCGCATGCCTTGTCGCATCGCGACGAACTCGCGCAGGCCGCCAGTGGCATCAGCCTCGCGCGCGCGCAGCAACGCATCGCCAGCGCCGGCTTCCTGCCAAACCTCGCGCTGGCCGCCAGCTACGGCGTGCAGGGCGATCGCTACCGCTTCAACAATCGCAGCGACGTCGGTCTTGCATCGCTCGTGCTGTCATGGAACGCCTTTAATGGCGGACAGGACGCGGCCCGTCGCGAACAAGCCAACGCCACGCGCACCGAGGCAGACTATCGTCGCCGCGAGGCTGAGCGGGCGATCACACTGCAAGTGGGCAATGCCTACGACGCCGTGCAGTCGGCGCGGAGCACGCTGGTGACCGCCGATGATCGTCTCGCGAGTAGCGAGCGCGCCTTCTCGCTGGTGCAGCGCCGCTTCGCCGAAGGACTCGCCACCTCCGTGGAGTTCTTGAGCGCGCGCACCGCCTTCACGTCGGCCGCGATCAATCAGGTCATCACCCGCTTCACCTTCGCCACGCGAGTCGTGGAACTCGAACGCGCCGCTGCCCTGCGCGCGCTTCCGAACTAACCCATGTCCAACCCTTCCGCCCCCACTTCCATGCTCTCCACGCGTCGCGCCATTCTCAATCCGACCATCCTGTTCACCGCGGCCTTGTTGCCGCTGCTTGCCGCGTGCGACCGCACCCCCGCGGACGACGCCCAGCTCGTGGTAGGCGCACCAGCCGTCGCGGTCAGCGTGGCAACGGTGTCCGACAGCGTGGTCAGCGAACCAGTGACCGCCACCGGCACCTTCGGCTCGCGCGACGAAATTCCACTGGCCTTCAAAATCGGTGGTGTAGTGTCGCGCGTCTTGGTTGACGAAGGGGCATCGGTACAACGCGGACAGCTCCTCGCGTCACTCGACTTGCGCGAGATCAACGCCACCGTAGACAAAGCGCAGGTGGGCTTCGACAAAGCGCAGCGCGATCAGGCCCGCGTGCAGCGTCTTGCCGCCGATAGCGTGGCCACCCGCGTGCAATTGCAAGATGCCACCTCGGCGCTCGACGCCGCACGCTCCGACCTGATTACCGCCACGGTGAATCGCGAGTACGCGACCATCGTGGCGCCAGAAAACGGCATCGTGTTGCAGCGACTCGTGACGGCCGGGTCGAACGTGTTGCCCGGTACGGCGATCATGCAATTGGGCGGCACGCGTCGAGGTCGCGTGTTACGCGTGGGCTTGCCCGACCGAGATGCGCTGCGCGTACAGCTCGGTGACGCCGCCCGCGTGCACTTCGATGCGCTGCCCGAGCGCACCTTTACGGGCCGCGTGCAACTGGTCGGACGCTCGGCGGATCCGCGCACCGGCACCTATGCCGTGGAGATCACGGTGAACGAGGCGGACGCCTTGCCCAATGGGCTGGTGGGTGCAGTCGCGATTGCGGCGCGTAGCACCGCCGGATCCAGCGTTGGATCCAGCATACGCGGTGCGTCGGTGTCGGTGGATGCCCTGCTGGAAGCCGATCATGACTCGGCCACGGTGTACACCGTAGCCTCGACCGCCAACGCCAGCAACGAGCTCATCGCGCAACCGCAGCGCGTGCGCGTCGCCGGCATCAGTGGTGATCGCGCCCGTATTGAAGGGCTCGCGCCCGACGCGCGCATCGTCACTCGCGGTGCGGCCTACGTAAGCGCTGGCGCCCGCGTTCGCATTGTCACCGCCGACACGCTGGCGGCGGCGGTGAAGGCTAAGTCGGTTCTGCCATGAACTTCCTGGGCAAGTTGGCCGAGTTCTCAGTCAAGCGGTGGCAGTTCACGGTGTTGCTGTTCCTTATGTTCGGCGCCCTTGGTGTGACCAGCTGGCTGGCCATCCCGCGCGCCGAAGATCCGGACTTTCCGGTGCCCATCTTCACCACCGTCGCGGTGTATCCGGGCGCTTCACCGGAGGATATGGAGCAGCTGGTGACCGAGCCGATCGAGAAGCAGCTCAAGTCACTTACTGAAATCAAGAAGCTCGAGTCGACCAGCAGTGACGGACTGTCGGTGATCAAGATCGAGTTCGAGTCCGAGTCGGACGCCGAGCGGAAGTATGATCAGGTCATCCGCGAAGTAAATGCACTGCGGGCGGAGTTGCCGGCGTCGTTGCAGCGATTGGAAGTACTGCGCAACGAAAACTCCGACCTCACGGTGTTTCAGGTGGCACTGGTCGCACCTACGGCGCCGTATGCGCAGGTAGACGATATCGCCAAGCGCTTCGAAGACGCCTTGGAACGTGTACCAGGTGTGAAGAAGGCTGAACGCTGGGCGGCACCACCGCGCGAGATGCAGGTGACACTCGACCTGGGCCGCATGGCCCGTCTTGGGCTCACGCCCGCGCACGTGCTCAACGCCATTGGCAGCGACAACACGCAGATCCCCGGCGGGTCGGTGGATGTCGGCACCCGTCGATACAACATTGCCACCACGGGCCGCTACAAGAACGCCGCCGACGTCGAGCGTACGGTGATTGCCGGTGCGAACGGCGCCGTGGTGCGCGTACAAGATGTAGCCACCCTGCAATGGGCCGACGGCGATGCCGTCCACATGGGCAGATGGAACGGCGAGCGGGCGATGTGGGTGACGGTGGCCGTGCAGAAAGGCAAGAACGTGTCGGCCGTGAAGACCGACGTGTGGCAAGCGCTGGACGAACTCGAGAAAGGCTTACCCAAAGGCATCACGCTGGCGCGCGGCTTCGACCAGTCGGCGAATGTTGACCGCCGCTTGTCTCAGCTGGGCAAGGACTTCGGGCTCGCGTTATTGCTGGTGCTCATCACGCTGCTTCCACTGGGTACGCGCGCTTCGGTGATCGTGATGATCTCCATTCCGCTGTCGCTCGCGATGGCGGTCATGCTGCTGTACGCCACGGGGTACAGCATCAATCAGCTCTCAATCGTAGGATTTGTGATTGCGCTGGGCTTGTTGGTGGACGACTCGATCGTAGTCGTGGAAAACATCTCCCGATTCCTGCGAAATGGATATACGCGGACCGAGGCAGCCATCGAGGGAACCAGGCAGATCGGCGTCGCGGTGTTGGGTGCAACGGGCACGCTGATCTTTGCCTTCCTGCCGCTGCTGTTCCTGCCAGGATTGGCGGGAAAGTACATCCGCTCGTTGCCGCTTGCGGTGGTGTTCGCGGTGGTGTCGTCGCTGTTCGTGTCGCTCACGATCATTCCGTGGTTGGCCAGCCGGCTCATGCCCCGCACGGAGCACGCCGAGGGCAACCGTGTGTTGCAATGGCTCGATCGCGGCATTCATCGCACGTATGCGCCGCTGTTGCATCGCGCGTTGGCGGCACCACGCACGACGTTGGTGATTGCGTTGCTGCTGGTCGTGGGCTCGGTGGCGTTGGTGCCGGCGGTGGGCTTTTCGTTGTTCCCCACGGCTGGTACGCCGCAGTATCACGTGGATATCGAAACACCGGAGGGCACGTCGCTGGCGGAAACCGATCGTGCGGCGCGCTACGCCGAGGCGGTGATTCGACAGCATCCGGCCACGCGAGGGGTGTTCGCCAACGTGGGCAAGGACAATCCGGCGGTGTACTACAACGTGTTTCCGCGGGCTGAGGCGCCGAATCGCGGCCAGCTGATTGTGTTACTCAACGCGTATGACAATGTGCGCACGCCGTTGGCGCTCGATTCGCTGCGGCAGCGGTTGGCGCTATATCCGGGAGCGCGCATTGAGCTCAAGGAGTTCGAGAACGGCCCGCCGATCGACGCCCCGATCGCGATGCGTATTGAAGGCACCAGTCTCGATACACTGCAGCGATTGGCGGCGCAGTACGACGCGGTGTTCAAGCGCACCGAGGGCACGCAGTACGTGTACAACCCGGTGCGATTACGTCGGTCGGATCTCACGTTGGTGGTCGACAAGCAAAAGGCGGGATTACTGGGCATTCCCAGTGTGGAGGTAGAGCGAACGCTGCGGCTGGGTATTGCCGGGTTGGAGGCGGGGAAGATCCGCGCCGGCAATGGCGAGGAGTATCCGCTTGTGGTACGCATTGCGCACAACGGTCGCCCGGCGCCCGAGGCGCTCGATCGCATTCAGGTGAGCAGTGTGAGTGGCGCCATGGTCCCGCTGTCGCAGATCGCGGCCATGCGATTCAGCGCGTCGCCAACCACGATTGATCATGTGAATCGTCAGCGCTCGGTCACGATCACGAGCTACGTGCAGTCGGGGTACAACACCGACGCTGTCACCAAGCAGATCATGGCGGCGCTTGATTCGATCGCGTTACCCACCGGCTACGTGATGCATCCCGCTGGTGAAATCGAGAGTCGCGAAGAAAGCTTCGGCGGCATCGGCGGCGCGATTATCGTGGCCGTGTTTGCAATTCTCGCCATCCTGGTGCTCGAGTTTCGAGACTTCCGCACCACGCTGGTGGTGGCGTCGGTGATTCCGCTGGGCTTGGTGGGCGGCATCGTGGCGTTGCTGCTGAGTGGCTACACACTCTCGTTCACGGCCATGATCGGCTTCGTGGCGCTGGTGGGTATCGAGATCAAAACCAGCATTTTGTTGGTGGACTTCACCGATCAGCTGCGGCGACAAGGCGTGAGTCTGGATGACGCGATTCAGCAGGCGGGTGAGATCCGCTTTCTACCCATCGTGCTTACTACGATGACGGCCATTGGTGGATTGCTGCCACTCGCCTTTCAGGGATCAGGGCTGTATTCGCCGCTGGCGTGGGTAATCATTGGCGGGCTGGTGTCGAGCACCCTGATCGCGCGGTTGGTGACACCGGTGTTGTACAAGCTACTCGCGCCGGCGTTGGAGGAGCGTGAGGAGGGTGTGGCGCGACAGCCGGTGGGGTTGGTGGCGGTGACGGCGTAGTGCGGTTGCTTATCCGTGCTCTTTCCGTGTGATCGGTGCTGTCCGTGTTCCGGCTGTTTGCGATCTGTCCGTGACAGCACCGGTGGTGGACCGGCCGTATCGCAACAGCCGGAACACGGATCGCACCGATCACACGGTACCAACACGGATAAGCGGACGGTGTGAAGCTGCCCCAGCTACCCCGACACAAGTCCGTCTTCGTCATTCAATCAAGAAATGCAGTGTAATGGCAACAGCGACGAGCTTTGTCGCACCTCCGGCGCAGATCCGTGTAGTTACGGTGCAATCCGTCCATCCGTGTTCTGGCTGTTCGCGATCCTGCCGCCACGCAACGGCCAGCCACCGCACCGCTCCACCGCCGCCACCCGTCGCACGCATCCTGAGTCCGTCGCGACAACATTGCGGGTCGCCACGGCGTAGCCCAGAGTTGGTCCCGCCCGCGTTCCCTCGGGCCACGTCGGTCCACCTATGCTCAACTCGCTCATGCGAAATATTCGCGTCCTCGCCCTCGGCGCCGGCTTGTCCGGCCTGATGGCCAGTCCGCTCATGGCCCAGACGGCGCTGCCGCCCAAGGCCTCCATCGATGATGCCGTCATCAACGCCCTGCGTTGGCGTAACATCGGCCCTGCCAACATGATGGGGCGTATCGTCGATATCGAAGGCATCGCGTCGCCGTCGAAAACGTTCTACGTGTCCACCGCCGGCGGCGGCTTGTGGAAGACCACCAACAACGGCACCACCTTCAAGGCCGTGATGGACACGGCTCGTGTGTCGTCGGGTGGTGATCTCGCGATCGCGCCTTCCGATACCAACGTGATCTACTGGGGCACCGGCGAACCGAACTCGCGCAACTCTATTTCGCCCGGCGGCGGCATCTACAAGTCGGCCGACGGCGGCAAGTCGTGGACGTTCCTGGGGCTCGCCGAGACGCGCAGCATCGGTCGCATTCAAGTACACCCCACCGATCCGAACACGGTGTGGGTGGCGGCGCTCGGTCACCCGTGGGGACCGAACAAGGAACGCGGGCTCTACAAGACCACCGACGGCGGCAAGAACTGGCGCTTGGTCAAGTTCATCGACGAGAAAACCGGCTTCGTGGATGTGCAGCTCGACCCGCGCAATCCGAATACACTCTGGGCGTCGAGCTACGAGCGCGTGCGTGGTCCGTACTTCCTGAAGTCGGGTGGCGCTGGCTCGGCGCTGTGGAAGAGCACCGATGGCGGCGAAACGTTTGCCGAAGTGAAGGGCGGTGGCTTTCCCGCCACCACCAAGGGACGTATCGAGATCGCTATCGCGCGCTCGAACCCCGACGTGATGTACACGCTCGTCGAAGCCGATACGGCGCCGAACGCGAAGAAAGACGCCAAAGTCGCGCCGCAGAAGCGGCCGAGTGGCTTGTACCGCTCGGAAGATGCGGGTAAAACGTGGGCGTACATGAGCCCCGAGAACACGCGTCCGTTTTACTACTCGCAGGTGCGTGTCGATCCGAAAGATCCGAATCGTGTGTACTGGTCGTCCACGCCGGTAAAGTACTCCAGCGATGGTGGCAAGACGGCGGGCAGCACCACCGAAGGCATCCACGTAGATCACCACGCCATGTGGATCGATCCCAACGATCCGCAGCGCATCATCACCGGCAACGACGGTGGCATCGGCGTGTCGAACGATCGTGGCGGTAATTGGTTCTTCCCCAACTCCATTGCCCTCGGCCAGTTCTACAACATCTCGGCTGACATGGGTGTACCCTACCGCGTGTGCGGTGGCTTGCAGGACAACGGATCGTGGTGCGGACCGAGCCGTCGCAAGCAGGGGCCTGTGACGAACGCGATGTGGCACAACGTGGGCGGTGGTGACGGCTTCGTGACGCAGCAGGATCAGACGAACACCGACCTCATGTATTCCACGTCGCAAGGCGGCAACATGGGTCGTCTGAATTTCGCGACCGGCGAGCGCAGCGCGCTTCGCAAGCCGACATGGCGCGACGGTGGCTACCTGCAGTGGAACGACTCCATCTACGCCGTGTGGCCCGACACCACCAAGCCGGCGTCGGCCGCGCAGAAGAAGCAGATGGCCGCGTATCGAGCGCGTCAGCGCACCGACTCGGTGGCCTACGCGCTGCGTTGGAACTGGAACACGCCGTACATCATCTCCAAGCACAATCCGGCCACGCTGTACTTCGGCGCGAATCGTGTGCTGAAAAGCGTGAAGTACGGCGACGACATGTTCCCCATCTCCGGGGAGCTTTCATATGCCGACTCAGCCAAGCTCTTTGTCGCGCTGAAAACGACCGGTGGTATCACGCCCGACGTAACCGGCGCCGAAACGTTTGGGACCGTGGTGTCGCTGAACGAATCGTCGATTCGCTCGGGGCTGCTGTATGCCGGCACCGACGACGGACGCGTGTGGCTCACACGCAATGACGGCGCGCAGTGGGAAGAAGTGACGAAGAACTTCACGGGCGTACCCGCAGGCAGCTATGTATCGCGTATCGAGCCGTCGCAGTTCGACAGCGCCACGTTTTACGTGACGTTCGACAATCACCGGAACGACGATTACACGCCGTACGTGTTCGTGACCACCAACTTCGGTCGTACGTTCACGTCGATCGTGAACAACCTGCCGAAGGGTCAGACGGACTTCGTGCACGTGATCCGTGAAGATCCGAAGAATCAGGATCTGCTTTTTGTAGGAACCGACGTCGGTGCGTATGTGTCGATCGATCGCGGTCAGTCGTGGCAGCGCTTCATGAGTGGGCTCGGTACCACGCCGGTGCACGACTTGCTTATTCATCCGCGCGACGGCGAGCTCATTGCCGGT
>JBBQAK010000276.1:0-5331 GCA_038316215.1 Gemmatimonadales bacterium
GCCGGCAAGTTCACGGCGGAAATCGTGCCCGTCGAGATCCCTGGCCGGAAGGGACCGACGATCATCGCGGTCGACGAAGGCCCTCGCGCCGACACCACCGAAGCCTCGCTCGCCGGCCTGCGTCCCGCGTTCCCGAGCAAGGGTGACAACAGCAACCTCACCGTCACTGCCGGCAATGCGTCGTCGCTGAACGATGGAGCGGCCGCCGTGGTTGTCACGTCGGAAGCCTACGCCCGCGAGCACGGCCTCACGATTCTGGCCCGCATCACCGCCTACGCGACCGGTGCCGGCGAGCCGCAGGATTTGTTCTTCGCGCCGATCACGGCGGTAAAGAACCTGATGGCGAAAGCGGGCACCACCATCGCCGACTACGACCTGATCGAAGCCAACGAAGCGTTCGCGTCGCAAGCGCTCGCCGACGGACTCGGCCTTTCGTGGGATGATGCCCGCGTGAATGTGAACGGAGGCGCGATCGCCCTCGGCCATCCGATCGGGGCGAGTGGAACGCGCGTACTCGTCACGCTGCTGCACGCGCTCGCCGATCGCGGTAAGAAGACTGGCATCGCGACGCTCTGTTTGGGCGGCGGTGACGCCGTCGCGTTGTCGGTGGAGCGCGTCGACTAACGAACGCCTTCGTACGTTCGGTTCATGAACACGGCACTGCGGGTTCCGTGGCGGCTCCTGAGCTTCGGCGTCGCCTGGATCCTGGCGCAGGGCATCGCGGAGTCGGTCCTCGGGCCGATCTTCGCGGTGATTTCGCGCCGCGTCGGGGAGTCGGTGCCGGTGTACCCGTGGAGTTCGCTCATCGGGGTGGCGGCGGCCTGTTACGTGGCGCTGCGCTTTGTGGACGATGTGCCCTGGTCGGTCATGGCGCTGGGCGAGGGGGCGTGGCAGTGGCGGCGGCTCGCTGGTGGTGCCTTGGTGGGCACGGCGGCGATTCTCGGCACTGCAGCGATCCTGTGGGCCATCGGCGCCCTACGTTTCGAGGCCATACCGGTCCGCGGCATCGATGGCGTCGCGATTGTGGAAGACGGGTGGGGTGGCACGGCGCTGCGGCTCCTGCTGTTGTTGGGGCCGGCCGCACTGTGGGAGGAGCTGGTGTTCCGCGGGTATCTGTATGCCGTCGCAAACGAGGCAGCGGGTCGTTGGGTGGCCCGGTTGAGTTCGAGTGTGGCGTTCGGGGCGGTGCATCTGATGAATCCCGGAGCGAATGTGCGCACCACGGTGGTGGTGATGCTCGCTGGACTTTGTCTCTGTCTCGTGCGTGAACGGACCGACAGTTTACCCGCGGCGTGGAGCGCGCACCTCGCGTGGAATTGGGTGATGGCGGCGGTGTTGCACGTGCCGGTGAGCGGACTGCCGTTCGCGACACCGGGTTATCGCGCCACACTGAACGGGTCGGATTGGATGACCGGCGGAGCCTGGGGCCCCGAAGGTGGGCTGGTGGCGATGCTGGTGTTGGGTGGATCGCTGGCCGTCGGACTTCGACGCCGCGAATCACTGGCACAGACCTAACTTTTCGGAGTCGAAACGATATGCAGGATCACATCCAGCCAGCGTTGGGTCGCGCAGCCGTCGTTGGCGCGGGGCAAATGGGTAACGGCATCGCGCATGTGTTCGCGACGAGCGGACATGCCGTCACGTTGATCGACGTGAACGCCGACGCACTGGCGAAGGGGCGCGACACGATCGCCAAGAATCTCGACCGTCAGGTCAAGAAGGGTGCGATCGAGGCGAGTGCCGCTGAGGCTGCGCTCGCGCGCATCGCGACATCACCGTCACTCGATGCCGTCGCCGATGCCGCGATTATTGTGGAAGCGGCCACCGAACGCACCGATCTCAAGTTCCGCATCTTCGAAGATCTCGATCGCCTGGCTCCGGCCGGCGCGATCCTCGCCAGCAACACGAGTTCAATCTCGATCACCGAGATCGCGGCCCGTACGAAGCGCCCCGAACAGGTCATCGGCATGCACTTCATGAACCCCGTGCCGGTGATGCAGCTGGTGGAAGTCATTCGTGGCCTCGCCACCAGTGATGCCACCACCGAGACGGTCATGCGTCTCGCCAAGGGGCTCGGTAAGACGCCGGTGGAAGTGAACGACTTCCCCGGCTTTGTGGCGAATCGGATCCTGATGCCGATGATTAACGAGGCCATCTATTGCGTCATGGAGGGCGTCGGAACGCCCGAGGCCATCGACACGGTGATGAAGCTTGGCATGAATCATCCCATGGGACCGCTCACGCTCGCTGACTTCATCGGCCTCGATACCTGCCTGGCGATTCTTGAAGTGCTGCATCACGGACTCGGCGATCCGAAGTACCGTCCGTGCCCGCTGCTTCGGAAGTACGTCGCCGCTGGCTGGTACGGACGCAAGTCCGGCCGTGGCTTCTACCAGTACTGACCCGATATGTCGCTCCTCGATCTCAACGAAACGCAGCAGGAAATCCAGTCACTCGCCCGCGCGTATGCGCAGCGCGAACTCGTCGCCCTTGCCGGTGAGCGCGATCGGGAATCGCGCTTCGACCGCGCGATGGTCACACAGATGGCCGAGCTGGGGTTCTTCGGCATGCTCACCCCGGAACGCTTCGACGGACTTGATCTCGATGCGCAGAGCTATCTGCTCGCGCTCGAGGAAATCGCGGTCGCGGACGCGTCGGCGGCGGTGTTGCTCAGCGTGCACAACTCGCTGCCCACGCAGATGATCCTCAACTTCGGCACAGAGGCGCAGCAGCAGCGTTTTCTCCCGCCGATGGCGCGTGGTGAATGGCTCGGAGCGTTCGCGCTGTCGGAGCCGGAAGCCGGATCCGATGCCGCCGCGTTGCGCTGTCAGGCGGTGCGCGACGGCGACGATTGGTTGCTGAGCGGCACCAAGGCGTGGGTGTCGCATGGCAGCGAAGCTGGCGTGATCCTGTGCATGGCGCGCACTGACACTTCCGACGCGCGCAAGGGCAGTAAGGGGATCTCGACGTTCATTCTCACGCCCGATCTGCCCGGCTTCCATCTGGCGAAGAAGGAAAACAAGATGGGGCTGCGCGCGTCACCCACGCTGCAGATCAATCTCGACAATTGCCGAGTGCCGGGTGACCGCCTGCTCGGCGAAGAAGGCATGGGCTTCGTGTACGCGCTGGGGTCGCTCGACCACGGACGACTCGGTATCGCGGCGCAGGCCATCGGCATCGCGCGCGCCGCGCTCGAAGCGGCCGTGCGCTATGCCGGCGAGCGCAAGCAGTTCGACAAGCCGATCGCCGAATTTCAGGCGATCCAATTCAAACTCGCCGACATGGCGACTCGTATCACCGCCGCCCGCACGCTGTTGCATGCGGCCGCGGCGGCCAAGCAGCGTGGTGAGAAAATCACGCGCTTCAGCAGCATGGCGAAGCTCTTTGCTTCTGAGACCGCCATGTGGGTCACGACCCAGGCCGTGCAGGTGTTCGGCGGCTACGGGTACGTGACCGACTACCCCGTCGAACGCTATTTCCGCGACGCGAAAGTGACTGAAATCTACGAAGGCACGTCGGAGATTCAGCGCATTGTGATCGCACGCGAAACGCTGGCCGCGGCGGCCGCGGACGACGGATCACTCCCCGACTGATCTTCCGGTTCAAATCCATGCATTACTTCGAAACGATCGCTGAGATGGGACATGAGCAGGTGGTCTTCTGCCATGACAAGGCCTCCGGCTACCGTGGGATTATCGCGATTCACGACACCACGCTCGGACCCGCCCTCGGCGGCTGCCGTTTTTGGAACTACGCAACCGAAGACGCGGCGGTGGTCGATGCGCTCCGTCTGTCGCGCGGCATGACGTACAAGAACGCCGTCGCCGGGCTCAATCTGGGCGGCGGCAAGTCGGTCATCATCGGCGATAACAAGACGACCAATCGCGAGATGCTGTTCCGCGCGCATGGCCGCTTCGTGGATTCCCTGGGCGGTCGGTACGTCACGGCCGAAGACGTCGGCACGACGGTGGAAGACATGGACTTCGTGCACATGGAAACGAAGCATGTGGCCGGCATCGGCTCCAAGTCGGGCGACCCGTCGAGTGTCACGGCGCATGGCGTGTTCCGCGCCATTCAGGCGTCGGCGTGTCAGAAGTGGGGCAGCGACAATCTGGAGGGCCGCACGATCGCCATTCAGGGACTCGGGAACGTGGGCTCTCACCTCGCCAGGGAGTTGCATGCGGCGGGGGCGAAGCTGGTGGTGACCGACATCGACGCGGGCCGCATTAAACGGGTTGTCGACGAGATGGGGGCCACGGCGGTCGCGCTCGACGCGATTTACGGCGTCAAGGCCGACATTTTCACGCCCTGCGCGCTCGGTGGCATCCTCAACGATGACACCATCCCGCAGCTCAACGTGGAGATCGTGGCCGGGGCCGCGAACAATCAGCTGCTCGAAGACCGCCATGGTGACGCCCTCGAAGCCCGCGGCATTCTGTACGCGCCGGACTACGTCGCGAACGCCGGTGGCGTGATCAACGTGTACAGCGAGCTCACCGGCTGGAGCCGCGAGCGGTCGCTGCGTAAGGCCGACGAGATCTATCAGACCGTCCTCAGCGTGTTCCGCTTGGCGAAGGACACGGGCATTCCGACCTATATGGCCGCCGATCGGGTCGCGGAGCAGCGCATCCACGCCGTTCGCGGTATGATCAGGACGTGGCCGCAGTATCCCAACAAGGAATCCTGACCAGTCAACGGAGCAATCTGACCATGGTGGATGTGGCACAGCCGGGGGAGCGGATCCCCATCGCGTCCGACCACGCCGGTTTCGAGATGAAGGAGCGCCTGCGTGTGGCCCTCGGCGAGATGGGATATGCGGTCGAGGATATCGGTACGCACAGCACGGCAAGCACGGACTATCCCGACTACGCCCATCCATTGGCGCAGGAAGTGTCCGATGGGCAGGCTGCCCGCGGTATCCTCCTGTGTGGCACGGGGCTTGGGATGTCGTATGTCGCGAACCGCTACCCGGGAGTGCGCGCGGCGGTGGCCTGGAACCCAGAGGTGGCCGCGCTCGCTCGTAAACACAACGACGCCAACGTGCTGGTGTTGCCGGCGCGTTTTGTATCCGACGAAGACGCCTTGGCGATTTTGCACGCCTGGCTCGACACGCCGTTCGAAGGCGGGCGCCACCAAGGTCGCGTGGCGAAGATCGAACGGGACGACAGTGAGGCCGACGCCTCGGGGAGTACGACATGAGTGATGGAGCCAGCGCGAACTGGTCGCAGTGGGATCGCTTGCCGCCGGGGGATGCCCTGTTTCAGGCGGATCCGGAGATCGCGCATCTGATCGACGAGGAAACGCAGCGCCAGAGCGATGGTCTCGAGTTGA
>JBBQAK010000059.1:0-13056 GCA_038316215.1 Gemmatimonadales bacterium
GACGCTCGACCTCGGCCTTGGCCTCGGCAGCGAAATCGGCGTCGTCCCCGTTGGCCATGTCGCGGGCGTCGGCGAGCTCGGCCTCCGCTTTGGTGTATCGGTTCACCTTTTGGACGACCTCAGCCAAGCGATGGTGCTCGCGGCCAAGTGAAGCAAGCCGCGGCGCGTCCTTCACCGTTTCCGGGTCGGCCAGCAACTGCTCCACTTCGGTGGCGCGACGCAGCGCGTCGGCCATGCGGTCGCGAAGATGGGTCAGCATTGAGTGAGGTGTGCTCGAGTTCGTGAATCTTCGTGATACCGGTCACGGCGAGGCACGTGACCTGCATCGTAGTCTTCGCGCGGGTCGGAAATATCGACCGAAGCGCGGACCTAGACGGATGTTGCGGGTATCACACAAAGGTAACCGCGCTATGCGATCCAGAGCAGGTTCCGAGGCCTCGGCTGTCCGCTTGCCTCCTTCTTCCATCTTGGTACCTTCACGGGACACCCGCGAGGGCGCCGGCCCTGAGGTGACTCACGATGGTTACGTTCGGAACTACGCCGCTGCGATTCACACCGCCCACGATGAGCGTGTCGCTCGATCGGATCACCGACTTTCTCTCCACGGTCCCGCTGTTCCGCGAGCTCGAGCGGTCAGCTGTGCGAGGATTCGCCGAGCTCACCCGCGAGCAGCGGTTTGCCAAGGGGGCGATGATCGTGACCGAAGGCGACCCCGGCGACGCGCTGTTCGTCGTGCGCTCCGGTGAAGTCAAAGTCGTGCTCATCGGCGACGACGGTCGGGAAGTCATTCTCAACGTCCTCAACGTCGGCGACCATTTCGGCGAGCTCTCGCTCATCGACGGGCGTCCGCGTTCGGCCCACGTGGTTGCCACGCAGCCGTCCATTCTCCTGGTCCTGCGCCGTGCGGATTTCCGCCGCCAAGTGGAAACGAGCCCGCAGGTCGCCTGGGGACTTATGGTCGAGCTCTCGCGCCGTTTACGTCAGGCCGACGGCACCATCGGCAGCCTCGTGCTGCTCGACGTGCCCGGTCGTGTCGCGAAGGTGCTGTTGGAGCATGCCACGCCTGGTGAGCCAGCGACGCTTGTGAAGCAGCTCACGCACCAGACGATCGCGCAAATGATCGGTGCCAGCCGCGAGACGGTGTCGCGCGCAATGGCCGAGTTCCAGGAAAAGGGACTGATTTCGGTTCAACGTCGCGTGGTCACGATCGTGGATCGGGCGGCGCTTGAAGCGCGCGCGCGTCCGCGCGGCTGATTTCGCGGCTGATTGCGGATTGCATCGCTGATGCCGTCGAGGGTCCCACCGCGGTTCCGGATCCGCTTCTGGGGAACCAGAGGTACCTGTCCCACGCCGGGACCGCGCACGGTGCGTTACGGTGGCAATACGCCGTGCGTGGAAGTGCGCGCTGCGGACAACGGCCTACTGATCCTCGACGCGGGCACTGGCATCCGCGCCTTGGGCGCGCAGCTCATGAGCGACGGTGACGGTGGCACGGCGCACATTATTCTGTCCCATCGGCACAGCGATCACGTCCTCGGACTGTCGCACTTCGCGCCGCTGCTTGCGCAGGAGCGTGAAGTGCAGCTCTGCTGCGGCGATGGTGAAACGGCGTCACTCCAGTCGTTCATCGATGCCCTGCTGTCGCCGCCCATGTTTCCGTATGTAGACGGGATTCGCAGCCGGCTGCGCGTGTACGACTGGGCGCATTCCGCCGCGCGCCACGTGGGCACGTCACGCGTGCATCGTTTCGCTGCGCAGCATCCCGGTGAAGCGGCCGTGCTGCGGATCGACGACACGCACGGACCCGCCGTCGCCTACGCGCCGGACAACGAGTTGGCGTACGCCGATCAGTCGGACGCAGCCGTGGCGTGGCGCGCGCGGCTCACATCGTTCTTGCGCGACGTGCCGGTCCTCGTACACGACGCCACGTATCTCGACGCCGAACTCCCCAAGCATATCGGCTGGGGGCATTCGTCATCGCTCGAAGCCACGCGTCTGGCGATCGAATGCGGAGCGGGGATGCTCGTGTTGTTTCACCATCATCCAGATCGCGACGACGAGGCGGTGGAGCGCATGGTCGAGGAGAGCCGCGCGATGGTGACCGGGGCCGGGAGCGCGCTGAGGGTACTGGCAGCGTGGGAAGGACTGGCACTTACGGTGTGACATCAGGGCACCGTCAGAAGCGCCAGGAGTGAACAGCGCCTGAAATAGGAGGCGCGAAATGCAACGGCAGTAGCGCCGTTGATTCCTAGCGCCGTCAATTCCTAGCGCCGTTGATTCCTAGCGCCGTTGATTCCTAGCGCCCCTAGCTGTTCCTCACGCCCCATCCTCCACCACCCGGCGTCTCGATCGTAAGCACGTCCCCCGCGCTCATGCTCACGCGACACTTGGCCGGCAGCAGCTCGCCGTTGAGCAGATTCCGCCCGGGCTGCGCATCGTGGCCGCCGTTCGCCCCCGGTGGTGCCACGCGACGCCGTTCGGTCAGCAGCGTCGCGGTGCACGCCACCATGGCCTGATAGCGACGCACGATGCCGTCGCCGCCGCGGCTCGCGCCGGCGCCACCACTGCCGCGGCGCACCGCATACTCCACCACCCGCAGCGGATACGCGCGTTCGAGTGATTCCACCGGCGTGTTACGGGTGTTGCTCATGCCCACGTGCACGGCGTCGGGGCCATCGCCGCGTGCACTGCCGCCCTGCCCGCCCCCGAGCGTCTCGTAAAAGCTCCAACCGGGTGCGCCGAGAGTGACGTTGTTCATGGTGCCCTGCCCACACGCGGGAATGGGTAGATCATGCACCCCGATACTCGCCGCCGCGGCCGACAGCGCGGCGAAGCACACATCGGTCATGCGCTGCGACAATTCCACGTTCCCCGCCGCCACCGCGCTCGGTCGCTTCGCGTTCGCCACGCAATCGTCGGGGATCGTGAGCACCAATGCGCGCGCGACACCGTCGTTCACCGGCACATCGTCGTCGCACAACACGCGCAGCACAAACACCGCCGCCGCCCGCGCCACCGCGGGTGGGGCATTCACGTTGCCGCGCACGGCCGGTGACGTGCCGGTGAGATCGACGTGCAGCGTGGCGTTCTGCACGCGCACATGTACGACGACCGGAATCGGCGCGTCGCTCACACCGTCGCCTTCCAGCGCATCGGCGGCGCGTCCTTCGGCGCCCTCCAACAGCTCCAGTCGCGCGCGCACCCGTCGCTCGGTGTAATCGAGCAGCGCATTGACGGCGTCGCCCAGCACCTCAGCCCCGAGCCTGGCATACAGCGCCTGCCATCCACTGCGCCCCGCCGCGCAAGCCGCCCGTTGCGCGCGCAGATCCCCTTCGCGCTCTTCGGGCGTGCGCACGTTGGCGAGCACCAGCCGCATGACATCGTCCTGCGCGACGCCACCGCGCTCGATGCGCACCGGTGGCACGATGAGCCCTTCCTGAAACAGCTCGGTCGCGCCGAACGGCATGCTGCCGGGACTCATGCCACCCACATCCGCATGATGCGCGCGCACGGCCGCGTAGCCGATGATGCGTTGCGCATGCTGCGCGTCGGCAATCACCTCGACCATCGTGAGGTCGGGGAGATGCGAGCCACCATGCGACGGATCGTTCAGCAGAAACACATCGCCCGGTTCCGCGCCGCAGGCACGCACGGCCGCCACCGATTCCGGCATCGCGCCAAGGTGCACAGGGATGTGCGCCGCCTGCGCGACCATCCGCCCGTCGGCATCGAACAACGCACAACTGGCATCTCGACGCTCGCGGATGTTCGGCGAAATGCTGCTGCGTTCCAGGAGTCCGCCCATCTCCTCGGCGAGCATCGCGACGCCCTGCGAAAACACCGTCAGTTCGAGCGCGTCGAAGCGCGTGCGCGTGATCGTCACGACGTGTTGGGCGCGGGCGCAGGATAGCCTGCCTGCAGAATCGCGTACTGACAACGCACCATCCACGCCTCCTGCAAATCCGCCATCTTCGCGCCTTTTCCGCGATCGGGGGCCATCGACAACAAGCCTTGCGCCGACGGATGCGGTAAGGCGCGACGCGCCATCTCCGTCATCGGCGTGCGCTTGAACAGCGAATCGATCGTGCGCGTCGCGACGCGACCGAGCGTCACGATACCCTTCAGTCCACGCCCGCGCAGGATCTCGATGTCACGCGTGAGTCGGGTGAGGTTCTCCGTGCCCTCGAGCTCCGAGCGCATGGGCGCGCGAAAGGTCACGCCATCGTCGGTCGGGCAGCAATCGAACGCGTTACCCAACGCCACGCCCTGTGCGATCGGCACCAGGCCGCTCGCGGCAAACAACGCGCCATCCCACGCCATGCGTTCGATCTCCGGCGGCAGCGTCATCGCGCCCAGGCGCACGAGTACGTCATAGAGTACCTTGCCCGCCGCGTCGCCGAGGAACGGCACGCCACTCTTGTCGGCACCGCGTGGGCCCGGCGCCTCACCTACCAGCAGCACGTGCACGGGGCCGTCCAACGGCATCAGCATCGGCACCGGCGTACCGAGAATGCGTCCGATTTGCGTGGTCTTCGACATCGTCATTGCTGCTGCTCCAGCATCCACCCTCCGATTTCCAGCGATCGCGCGGTCCAGCCGTGCCCGATCCGCATGGTCGCATCCGGCAGTCGTACGACCGCCGGCCCCTCGAGTACTCGCGCCATGGCGCGTCCATCGTCGACATCGTTCGGCAACGGCCCCTCGCGCGACGTGCGCGCAAAATGCACTGGCCACGGCGCACTGCTGAGCGTGACGCGAGCGCTGATGAACTCCACGGGCCGGTTCAGCCGAAAGCCCGCCCGCTGATCATGCCGCGCCACGAACCGTTCCGCTATGCCCATCGGCGTGTCGCCCGGCTGTACGGGGACATCGAGTTCGTACCCCTGCCCCTCGTACCGGGCGCGCAGCCACCAGCGCACCTCGAGCGATCCCGCGTGATCGGTGTCGTCAGTGCCCGTCCGCAGCGCCTGCGCTTGCGCATCGAGCAGCGTTGCCAATGAGGCGGCCGTGAGTGCATCGGCCCGCTGCATCACGCTGACCAACGATTCACGCCGCTCGGGCGCCAACGCCAGTCCGACGGCGCTCAGCACGCCGGCATGCGGCGGCACGATCACGTGGCGCATCCCCAACCGCTCAGCCAGCCCGCACGCGTGTAGCGGACCGCCGCCACCGAACGCGATGAGTGGCACGTCTCGTGGATCAACCCCGCGCTCCACCGACACGCGACGCAGCGCTCGCGCCATCGTGGCGTCGGCCGTGGCGATGATGGCCTCCGCCGCCCGCTCCAGCGACACGCCCAGCGGCGCCGCGATGGTATCGATCGCCGCTCGTGCACGTTCGAGACTGATGTGCACGCCGCCGCTCCATTCGCCGGGCGCAATCGTACCCAGCACCACATGCGCATCGGTGACTGTGGGACGCATACCGCCGCGCCCGTACGCGGCCGGACCAGGCGACGCGCCGGCGCTCATCGGCCCCGTGCGCAGCGCCCCGCCGTCGTCGAGCCAGGCGATGCTGCCACCACCCGCCGCCACCGCCTCGACCAACACGCGCGGCAACGCGATCGGCACACCAGCCACGGCACCACCGCGCTCGACCAGCGGCTCGCCGTCGTCCACCAATCCCACATCAGCACTGGTACCGCCGATATCGATGGTGAGCGCCCGCGACACACCAAGGGCGCGAGCGATCGCGGCAGCGCCCGTGACTCCACCCGCGGGGCCGGACAACGCCAGCGCGGCAGCGTGCGACGCGGCATCGTGCGCCGACAACGTACCGCCAGCCGATGTCATCACGCGCGGCGACGGATACCCATGCTGCGCGAGCCGCTCAGATAGCCCCGACAGATACCGACGCACCGCCGGGCGCGCGTACGCCTCGGCCACCGTGGTCGCCATGCGCTCATACTCGCGGATCTCCGGCAACGCGTCGTGTGAACACACCACGTCGGCGGCAAGTCCGGCGTCCAGCAGTGCTACACGCAGCGCATCGCGCAGCGCGCGCTCGTGCGTCGGATCGCCGTACGCGTGCAACAACGTGATCGCCACGGTCTCCGGCTGCTGCGCTTTCACCGCCTGGACCACCTCGGCGATCGCCTCGTCGGTCAGCGCAAGCGTCACACCCTCAGGCGTGATCCGCTCACGCACCGGAATCACCTGCGGCGGCTCCACCAGCGGACGCGGATGATGCTTGGCCAGGTCATACAACGCCGCGCGCTCCTGTCGCCGCAGTTCGAGCAGATCGGTAAACCCTGCGGTAGCGCAGGCCACGACACGAGCACCCGCGCGTTCGAGCAGCAGATTGGTGACGACGGTGGTGCCGTGCGCGATATGCGCGATCTGCGGGCCGTGCAGCGAGGCCACGTGCAGTGCCTGGAGCACACCGGCCGCGCGATCACTCGCCACGCTCAGCACCTTCGACGTGTGCACCGTACCATCCGCGTACAACGCGGCGAGGTCGGTGAACGTCCCACCCACGTCAATGCCGACCGCGATACGGGACGACGTCATCCTCTGGCGCTCGCGGCGCGCGACGGAAGCTGAGAAGGCAGGCGCAGCATCGCGATGGCGAACGCGACGTGCACGGGCACGATCACCGCGAGCACGACGCCACTCTGCTGATACAACGACGGGACGAGCTGCAGTGCCAACCCGACGACCGACAGCAGCGCAATCACGACGGAGACACCGACGGCGGCGCGGCGGCGTATCCCACGCCCGAGTGCGATCGTGACGATGACGGCGGCCACGAGCATGAGTGGATGCAGCTGGAGCACCGTGAGATTGGCACCCATGTACGGCAGATGCTTGGTGACCGTGCCCGCCAGCAGCAGTGCGGTACCGAGGAGCGCACCGACCCCGAACCAGAGCGCGGAGCAGGCGCCAAGCACAAATCGCGCGACCGGAGCGCGGACACCCGCCACGAGCACAATCAGCGCCGCGAGCACGAGCCCAAGCAGCAGCGCCATCGGCACCCGCGACGGCGCCTGAACGGGCAGCGAGGGGCGATCGGCGGTGAAGAGTACCGAGTCACTGGTGATGAGCTTGACGTTCGCGCCGTTTGCATCCGTCACCGTGAGTGGAGCGAGGTGGTTCGCCAGCAGCTCAGGCAGAAACGACTCTTCCCACTTGGTGAGTCGGTGATCGGCGTTGCGCCCCAGCGCGATCTGAATGCCCGGATACACCAGTGGATCGCTCGCCGTAATGCGCGCCGTCTCGTTGCGCCACGTGCGCCCGCTGCCGGGCGCCTGAAACGGCGCGTCGAGCTGCCCCGTCAACGCCCAGTTCAACAGGTCACGCACGCGCGTGGCACAGTTGTCGGCGTAGTAGTCGTAGCGGTAGTACTTGTTCGCGTCCTGCGCGTTCCAGCTCACGTAGTCGGCGATTGCACCGCGCTGCGCGGCACTGAGCTGCAGTTCCTGTTTGCGGATCGTGCGATTCTCACCCATGTACGCGGCGTTGAAATCCGCGGTACGGTAACCGGCCATCCAATACTTCGTGTCGCCAGTGAGAAAGCGCCCCAGAAAATTCGGCTGATTGAAATCGAACATGCCCCAGTTGAAGGCGATGTCCTGACCCGTACTGCTATCCGTGAGCGCGAGCGCAATGTGTCCGAATTTTTCGAACACGAACTCGCCTGGCCCATACGTGATGATCGCCACCGACAGGCGCGCGCCACGCACCGCCCGCGCGCTATCGAGCGATGCCGACACACCCGGTGCGGGCGGCGGCGGCGTCTGTGCCGTCTCGGTCGTCTGCGCCGCCAACGACGACGATGCGATCAGCATCACCGCCGCGAGCGCGCGCCGGACTGCCATCACCGCCATCAGAAGCGGATCTCTTTCCCGTCGTCGGCGGCCTTGTAGATCGCCTCGACCACCCTCTGCACCAGCACCTGATCGGTGGGCGGCTCGTACGGCGCTTCGCCGTTGATGACCGCGAGGAAGTGCGCGATCTCTGCCCGGTAGCTCTGCAGGAACGGACTCTCGCGAGCCGCCGCGCCCGAGGGTGAGACATCGACCGCACGACCGTTCAGTTCCTTCGTGACGCGCAGCGGCGCCAATCGCGCGGAGCCACGCGTCGCATGGACTTCGAACCACCAGCGATCCTCGTCACCCACGTACGACCACGACACATCGATATTGAGCACAAGGCCGTTCTCGCACTCGAGGAACACCTGCATCGTATCTTCCACCGAGCCCGCCGCGCGACCGCGACGCATCGACGACACGACGCGGATGGGATTCGGGCCATCAGCCAGCCACATGGCGAGATCGAGCAACGGAAACCCATGCTCGAGGAATACGCCCCCGCCCGACTCGGCGCGACGATTGCGCCAGCCATCGGCCGTGCGCTTCACTTGGAGCGAACCGGCGCGAATCGACGTGACGTCGCCCAGTTCCGCATTGCGGATGAACTGATCGAGCGCCTGCACGTCGGCGCGGAATCGATGATTGTGTCCCACCACCAACCGGCGATCGGCCTTCTGCGCGGCCGCCAGGCACCGCTCGATCCCGCGCGTGGTGAGCGACAACGGGCGTTCACACAACACGTGCAGCTTGGCGCGCAGCGCCGACAGCACGTGCGGCTCGTGCAGGTGATTGGGCGTGGCGATGATGACCGCATCGAGTTCGTCGCTATCGAGCAATTCCTCGAAGTCGGTGAACACGTCGGGCACGTCGAAGCGATCCGCGAGCGCGCGCGCTTTGGCCGCATCGTTATCGCACAGCGCGACCAGTTTGGCGCCGCGCAGTTTGGACAGAACAGGGATGTGCGTCAGCTGGGCAATTGCACCCGTGCCAACGACGGCGATACGGACGCCGTCTTTCATTCACGCCTCCGGAGATGACAGATCAGTCGGCGAACCCGACGACGGTCCCCGGATAGTAATGACGCAGGATCGTGCGAGCGTCGATGCCGGCCCGTGACCGGCCGATCGCTCCCCACTGACACATCCCGACTCCGTGGCCGTTGCCGTGGCCGCGCAGGCTGACACCGGAGAGGTGTCCACGAGCACGGGATTCGCGGTCTATGGAAAAATACGTGCTGGACAGGATCGCGCCACGCGCATCACGCAGCACATTGCGAATCTCGTTGTTACGCACGGTCACGTCGCCGCGATCGGTGCGCATCACCAGCGCCGTGGCCCGCCCCGACGCGGTCCGACCCTCCACCCGCATCTCGGTGACCACGCCGGGACGCGGATCGCGCGCGCCTGCGGCCACCAGGGCGCGCCGGACCGTTTCGCTCAGTTGGCCCTCGTCGAACTCCGCCGTCCAGTGGTTCCGGGGCGAAAGGTCGCAGTAGGGGCGCCCGGTCCGCGGATCGGTGTCGTCGACCGACTGCAGATACGGCTCCTCCCGGACATCCCGCCACGATTCCTTCGGCGCAGCGGTCCGGCCTCCGCATGACGAGTAGTAGGGCGCGTCCACCAGTAATCCGTTGTAGCGGATCACCAGCCCGGCGGTGTTGTCGATGGCCTCGTTCACGATCGCCGCCTCCACATCCATGCCGGCGTACACCTGATTCCGCACGGTGGCCACCATGTGCCATCCCGACCGCGGCTCGACTGACAGGTCCGACGGCACACGAATGTAGGTGTAGCTCCGCGCCGCGATCGCCTGCGCCTCGAGCGCCGCCCGGTCACCCGGCTGCCGTGTGCCAAGTTCGATCGGCACGACACCACGAAGGTAGTCCTCCACGGGCAGACGGTTGACCACGAGAATGCCGCTGTCGGTCGGCGTGAACCACAGTTCGCCGCGATAGCGTCGATTGTCGTAGCGCAGGGTAGACCCGCCATCGGAAGCACGGGCCACAAACGGCCCCTCGCGCCACGGCGTGGCATCCCCGTTGTCACCGGCCACCCGCAGCAACCCGCCCTGCTGCTCGATCCACCAACTCTCGGCGCCCTGTCCAGTCACCAGCTTCGTACGCCCGCCTTGCTCATCGATCCGCCAGCGCCCGGTGGCCGAGACCGGCGCCTGCTGCGCCTTGCCGGCCAGCGCGATACGCGCCATGCGGTCCCGTCCGTCCAGTCGCCCATGCGCCTCGCCCGTGATCGGACCCGCTCCAACGGGGGCAGCGGGGCCAGTACCGCCCCCACGCGGCGCGCACGCCACCGTGAACGCAGCGGCCGCCACCAGCGTACCGAAGGCACTAGCGATGAGCGCGCGCATGAACTCCTGGGCTAGTCCCGTTGCGCGACGGCCGCGCCCATCGCGTCGTCGAGTCGGGTGAGTGTTTCAGCGATTTCCGCATCGCCATGCGCCGACGACATGAACGCCGCTTCGAACGCCGACGGGGCGAGCGACACGCCACGACGGCGCGCCGCATGAAAGAACCGCTTGAACAGCGTGGTGTCCGACAACTTGGCGTCGTCGTACGTGTGCACGGGTTCATCACGGAAGAAGAATCCCCACATGGATCCCGAATGGCTGGCCGAAAACGGCACCCCACGGCGCGCGGCGATGTCACGCATGCCCTGCACCAAGACGGCCGTCTGCGCGGTGATCCCGTCGTGCACGCTCTGGGTGAGCGCGCCAAGCGTAGCGAGACCCGCCGCCATCGCCAACGGATTTCCCGACAGCGTGCCGGCCTGATACACCTTGCCCGTGGGCGCCACGTTTTGCATGAGTTCACGTCGGCCACCATAGGCAGCCACCGGCAGTCCCCCGCCGATCACTTTGCCCAAGGCGGTGAGATCGGGGGTGACGCCAAAGCGCTCGCGAGCGCCGCCGAAGGCGATACGGAAACCGGTCATGACTTCATCAAAGACGAGCAAGGCGCCCGTTTCGTCAGCAATCTTCCGCAATCCGGGAATGAACTCCGGCAGCGGCTCGATAAATCCGCTGTTCCCCACGATCGGCTCCAGCATGATCGCCGCCAGCGGAAATTCGCGGGCAATGCGCGCCGCCTCTTCGAGATCGTTGTAGCGGCAGGTCAGCGTGAGCTTGGCCAGCGCCTCCGGAACGCCCGGCGAATCGGGCAACCCCAGTGTGGCCACACCAGACCCCGCGCGCACGAGAAACGCGTCGGCATGGCCGTGGTAGCACCCTTCGAATTTCAGGATGTATTCGCGCCCCGTGATCGCGCGGGCCAAGCGTGCAATGGTCATCGCCGCTTCGGTGCCACTCGAGGTAAAGCGCACCATCTCCATGTGCGGCATCCGCTCGGCGATCTTGTCCGCCAACTCCACCTCGCGCTCGGTGGGCATCCCGAAGCTCGTCCCGTCCTGCATGGCGCGCGAGACGGCCTGGAGGACCACATCGGGCGCATGCCCCAGCACCAGCGGCCCCCACGACAGGATGTAGTCGAGATACTCGTTGCCATCGGCGTCCCACACGTACGCGCCCTTACCACGTTTGGCCACGAACGGTTCACCACCGACGCCACCGAAGGCGCGTACGGGGGAATTCACGCCGCCCGGAAAACGAGCGCGCGCTCGCGCCATGATCTCGGCGGACCGCGCGCTCGGGCGCGACGTCAACATCGCTGCGAGTTCTGTCGGACTGCTCATTGGCCGAAACTCCCCACGGAAGAACTGTCAGGAATGCCACTGCCGACCAGCGGCAGGGTGCGCGACGCGCGACGAACCGGCGCCGCGGCTTGCTCGGCCACGCGCAACAGCGTGGCGCGGAAATCATAGTCATCTACCACGTGCTCGATTCGCACGTCGGCGAACGCACCGGGCGTCATGATGCCCGCGGTCGCGTTGATCGGGACGTGCACCAACCCGTCGATGTCATCGGCCTGCCAGGGCGCGCGACAGAGCATCTCGCCAGCCACGTCAGACGCGCGCTCCACCAACACGCGAGACTCGACGCCAAGGAAGCGCTCGTAGCGCTCCGACGTGATGGCGCGCTGCAACTCCTCGATACGCTCTTTGCGCTCCTGCTTGATCGAGTCGGCCACGTCGTCGTCCATACTGTTCGCGCGGGTGCCTTCCTGCGGCGAGTAGGTGAAAACACCGACGCGATCAAACTGCATCTCTTCGAGGAAGTCGCACAGGATCTCGAAGTCGCTTTCCGTTTCGCCGGGGAACCCGACGATGACCGATGTGCGCACCGCGAGATCGGGCACGATCGCGCGATACTGCGCGAGGCGCTCACGGATCGTCTTCTGACGCTCGGGGCGACGCATGCGCGCGAGTACCGAGTCGGAGCCGTGCTGCATGGGCGTGTCGAGATAGCGCACGATGCGCGGATTGGCGGCGATGACTTCCAGCAGCCGCGGCGTGATGCCGGTGCTGTAGAGGTACATGTTGCGAATCCACGGGATCGATGTTTCGCGCACCAACGCTTCGAGCAGCTCGGGCAACGCGACGCCATCACGACGATCGCGGCCATAGTGTGCCAGATCCTGCGCCACCAGGTTCATCTCACGGGCGCCCTGCACTTCCAGCAACTGCGCTTCCTTTACGAGATCATCGAGCGCAAACGAGCGGTGCTTGCCGCGCATGAGTGGAATCGCACAGAACGCGCAGCCGTGGTCGCACCCTTCGGAAATCTTGAGGTACCGCACATGCGGCAGATCCCCACCGAACAGGCGTACGCCGGGATGCTCCACCAGTGACCCGCCCAGCAGTCCGCGCTCGACGAGCTCCGGAATGAGGCGGTCGGTCTCGGAGTTACCGAGGAAGACGTCCACCTCGGGCAGCGCTTCCTCGAGCTCCGACTTGTGCCGCTCCACCATGCAGCCGATGGCGAACACCGCCTGACACTTGCCGTCGTCTTTGAGGCGGGCGGCAGCCACGATTGCTTCGATCGACTCGGCCTTGGCCGCGTCGATGAAGCCGCAGGTGTTGACCACCACCACCTCGGCGTCGCGCAGGTCGGTGACCTGCTCGCCGCCGTGAGCGACGAGATCAGCCAGGTACCGCTCGGAGTCTACCGTGTTTTTGTCGCACCCGAGGGTGACCAGACCGAACTTGAGCATCCTCGAAAGGTAGCTCAGCCGCTCCCTATCGGAAGTTGCCGAACTGCAGCTCCACCTCGAAGTCGGCCTTCCGCAGCACCGCAATCGCGTCCTGCAGGGCGTCCTTGTCGGGGCTTGACACGCG
>JBBQAK010000192.1:0-7531 GCA_038316215.1 Gemmatimonadales bacterium
GGACAGGGAGATGAGATCAGATATTCGCGAGCACGACGCCCAGCAATACCACGGTGAACCAGGCGGTGAGACTGATGGCGGCTGAGCGCTTGAGCGCCGCCCACGGCAGGTGAGGGCTCGGCCACTGCGTGGTTTTGTCGATGGTGACGCCCGCGTCCGTCGCGGCGCTGAGTACGCGCGATTCTGTGCGCCGCATGTATGCACCGTTCGCGATCAGCACCGTGAACGTGGCCATCTTAGCCCAGAACACTTTGGACACGGCAAAGGTCCCGACGTCGGATGTGGCCAGCGCGAGACCGCTCAACACCATGACACCGAGCGAACCGATGACGATGGCGTGCGTCGTACGCAGATCTTCCGCCGCCGCCTGATACGCCTCGCGTGTGCCCGGCGTGGCCAGCATCACGCGTCGATCCGCGGCGATGGCGATACCGCCCCCCGCAAACAGCGCCAGTACGTGTATGGCGACGACGGTGGTGGGAATCCATGCGCTGGCGGCATAGAACTCCGACCAAGGTAAAAAGAGGGCGGTCAGCGTTTCAAGCATCAGGAGCGAGTGGCTAAAGAGAGGTCAATTGCCGATCAGCATGATCAGCCAGCTCACCGTTGAGACGCCCATCGAACCGAGCGCTAAATTCCGGTGTTGCCGACGTGCGTTGCTATCTTCCTGAGCGTCGTCCGCCAGCTTCGTACCGGCGTAGGCAAACCCGCCGCTGGCGGCGGTGAAAAGTGCGCTGTGGAGAAAACGACGGGTCCGGCCGTTGGGATCCTTTCGGCCTTCCCAGAGGTTCCACCCTCCGGTCACCGTGTTCGCGCCGAACAAGATGGCGGTTCCCGTGGCCGCGGGCGCGTGCATGTTGCGCGCCCACGATGGCGCGTCGGTGCCCTTCTGGAGTAGCTGGTCGCCCGAGAAGTACGACGCCGCGAAGAGTGGAATCATGCCCCAGCTGAGCACCTTATGGATGCGGAGCCGGGTCGCGTATCCATCGCTATAGACGATTGCTTTCCGGCGAGCCCGTGGCACGGTATCCGCAGAGAGCATCGTCAATCCCACCGGCCGCACAACGGTCGCCGCACGAGATAGCGGCAGGGAGTCCGAGAGGGCTGGCAGGGGAGTCTGCCCCGGAGTCACGGCAGCCTGCCACGCCATGAGAACGCCAACTGCGACATCGGTGATCGGGATCATGCAGACGCTCCATTATGGATGACTGGACGGACTCGTACACTGAATGTATCCAGACGGTATGAACGGTCGATGAACTGGAAACACGCGGGAACGGCCGTTCCCCATTCCCTCCGGGCCGAATTGGTGCGGCAGCGCACGCTTTCGCTCGCTGGGACGGGCCACGAGGCAGGGGGATGTCCCCGAATTACATTCTGTAGACGCATGCGCCGACCTAAAGTATTCCCGACTCGTTCGACGTTCTTTGCTTTTCTTGCACTCGCCGCGGCCTGCTTGCCGTTGCGGGCGGACGCGCAGCGCACGACTCGCTGCGATGAGGCGCAGCGGGTGCGTTCGGTGAAGTTTGCGGGAAGCCCGCGGTTCGATGCAACCGAACTGGCGGCCAGCATCGTCACGCACGAGCCGGGGTTTGCTACGCGTTGGTTCCGTATCGGCTCCGCGCCTTGCCTCGATTCCCTCGAGGTCCGGCGCGATGCGCTGCGGTTGGCCGTCATGCATCGGCAGGTCGGGTGGTTTCAGGCCTCAGTCATCCCCACGATCGATCGCCGGCCGAATGGCGTGCGCCTATTGTTCGCGATCAACCCGGGCCCCGAGGCAATCCTCGACACGATCGTCGTTCAGGGGCTTCCGGCGCCAACCGCGGGCAAGCGCCCGTTCGACGCGCCGCTGCGCGCGCTCGAAAACAAACGCTTCGATCGCACTCGCACGGATACGACGATCGATCGTGTCATTAGCGGTCTGCGCGACGCCGGCTATGCGCGTGCCGCGCGACCGCAGAGCAATGTCTCGATCGATTCGATCGCCGCACTGGCCACGCTGACGCTCCGCTTTGCGCCCGGCCGAATCATCTCGATCGGCAACGTTGAGATCGACGTGCAGCCGCTGGTCGAGGGCCGTCCTCGTGTCGACTCGGCTGATGTCGCGCGGCTGGTCTCAATACAGTCGGGTGATCGTTTTCGGGCGAGTGCGATCCTCGATGCGCAGCGCGACCTCTATCGCTCCGAGGCCTTTCGCCTGGTGTTGATTGACACGCTGACACCCCTCACCGCTATGCGTGACAGTGTGCTCGATCTGCGCGTCGCCGTGGCCGAAGCCCGCATGCGGGCGGCGCGCGTGGGGCTGGGGTGGGCGACGCAAGACTGCATCCGTATGCAGGGGCGTATCACCGATCGCGGGTTCCTCGGCGTCGGTCGCCGAGTGGAACTGTCGGCGCGCGCCTCCAAGATCGGCGTCGGCAGGCCGACCGATTTTGCGCCAGCACTGTGCTCTGGCGCGCTGCGCGATGATCCATTCAGTGAAAAGCTGAATTACTACGTGGGCTCCACCCTCTCCAATACCCGCCTGTTTGGTTGGCCTGTGCAGCCGATATTCACGGTGTACAGTGAGCGCCGTGGCGAGCCCTTTGCCTATCTGCGCGAAACCAGCGTCGGTGCCCTCGTCGAACTCTCTCGACAATTCACCCCCCGTACCGCTGGCACCGCGGGATTTCAGTACGAAAACGGCAAAACGATCACCGATCCCGCCGTCTCCTGCGCGCGATTCGGACAGTGCCGTCCGGAGGACTTCGCACTCGCGCTGTTCGGTCGGAGCGTCGGCATTGTGAGCACGAGTGCTTCGCACGACCGTACGAACGACGCGGTCAATCCGTCGCGTGGCTGGCGTGTGCGCGGCGACGCCCGGGCCGGCGAAACCTTCTCGAAGCTCGTGAAGTCGGTCACGTTCTATCGAGGGACGGGAGAGGCGGCGACGTATGTCCGCTTCGCCGGTGGCATCATCGGCACGCGCGTACAGATGTCCCGGGCCTTTGCGCCTGGCGCAAAACTCGTCGACGGCTCGCCGTTGATCCCGCAGCAGGAACGGATTTTTGCCGGCGGCCAGAGCTCCGTACGCGGGTACCAACAGAATCTGCTCGGTCCGCTGGTGTATGTCGTATCCGGCGAGAACGTCATCGACACGGTCGGCGCCAATGGCGAACGTGTCGTCGTGGTCAAAGACGGTGCGCGCTACGATCGCGCCGTACCACGCGGGGGAACCGCGATGGTGGTCGCGAATCTCGAATGGCGCCGCGGTTTTCGCTTCATCGCCGAACAGCTGCAGTTTGCGGCCTTCGTGGACGCCGGAAACGTGTGGGAGGCCCAGTCCGAAGGCTTTCTCTGGGGCAACCTCCGCGCCACGCCGGGACTGGGGCTTCGTGTGGTGACGCCGCTGGGACCGTTTCGCGTTGACGTCGGCTATCAGCCATACGAACCGCGCGCCGGACGCGCGCTGTTCTTCACGTCGGGCGACAACAAAGGCACGACGGGGGCGATTCTCTGTGCCAGTCCGCGGGACATCAGCGATCCGCGCGCCACCGATATCTTTGACTGCCCGAGCACGTTCCGTCCGACTGCCGGCCGCGGTGTGCTCTCACGGCTCACGTTCCACTTCGGACTGGGGCAGGCGTTCTGATGACCGCGCCTGATACGGGCACGGCGTCCAACGCAGCGCCGGGAATGTCGTCGCGGCAGCGACGCTTCTGGTGGGCCGCCGGCATCATTCTTGGTGCCATCGGCGGGTTGGCTGTCACGTACTACCTAGCCGTAAACACCGAGAGCGGTCGCCGGTGGTTGCTGAGTGCCGTGATCTCCAGCGCGAATGGACTGTTCGGCGGCCGTGGCACATTGCGCGTCGGTATTCTGCGCTCAATCAGTCCCACGCGTATCGTGGCCGATAACGTGTCGCTGGTCGATACCGCGGGCGTGCCAGTGGTCACGGTACAGCACTTGGAAGGCTCGATCGAAATCGCTGGGCTGCTCAACAGGGCGATTCATATCCGGAGCCTAGCGGTGCGTGGCCTTCGCCTCGATCTCAAGCGCGACGAGAAGGGGCCGTGGAACATCGCGTACATCATTTCAGGCGACACGACCCAAAGCACACCGAGCACCACGCCCCGCTTCGGCGACGACATTCGCGTCGACTCCTTGAACGTCGACGGTGGACGCATCGGGATGATCTCGCCTTGGGCACCGCACCCGATCTTCACCGGCGCCGCGCGGGACAGCGTCATCGCAGTCAGGGACAGTCTACATGACATCGTGCAGGCGTCCAACGGCATGTATTTCGAGCGTCGCGTGGTCGTGCTCGAGCGGGTGCGTGCCCACGATGCGATTATCGTCGATGCATTGAAGCGGCCGGCGTCGATGCAGATCGACACCGTGAGCGGTGTCATCTCCGATCCACCGATCCGCATCGCACACGCTGCCGGCGGCATTCGCTGGACGGGCGACTCGCTGCAGCTGAACCTCGGCGATGTGCGACTGCCCGCATCCACCGGTACCGCCGTCGGAACGATCGACTGGCACAATCCGGGACCGCTTCGCTACGACGTGGTCATCAAGGCGAATGCCGGGCTCACCGACCTGCAGTGGATCTGGGACGTGATGCCGTCTGCCGGACGCGGGTCGGCCACTGTGCGCATGCGCACACTGGCGGATCCCGATGATGTCGAGTTCGCGCTCTCTGCACTCGATGTGAAGAGCGGCACGTCCCGCATCACCGGTAGCATCGATATCGTGCTCAAGCCGGCCCAGATGCTGCTGCAACGGGTCGACCTCGCGTTTGTGCCACTGCAAAGCGATCTGCTGCGTCGTATCAGTTACGACGCGCTACCCGCCGAGATCCGTGGCACCTTTACCGGCAAGCTCGTCGCACGTGACGGCGGTCCGCTCACGGCGTTCAAAATGGATCTGTTTGAAGCGCGCTTCGCCGATGCGCTCGTGCCCGGTGGTGCGGTTTCCACCGCGAAGCTCCGCGGCATGGTAGAGATCGGAGCGCGTCCGCGTGCATGGGACATGACCCTCGATGATGCCCAGGTAGATCTGCGCTCGGTACTCGCCTTGTCACCGGCGCTCATTCCTGCGATGCCGGCCATCGATGGCATGCTCACCGCGCGTGGTCTCATCCGTTCGGCCGACCTCGACGGCGCCGACCTCCGGAACGTCGGGCTCACGTGGACCGACGCCGTCGGGAACCTCTCGGTCATTCGTGGTGATCTCCGCGCGCAGTATGGCGGCGCCAACGCGAAGGCGCCGCTGGTGAACGCCGAGCTGCAGCTCGACCCGCTCTCCATGCGTGCGCTGGCCCGAATCGACACGACACTGCCCATTCAGGGTGCCATCTCCGGACGGGTCACGATCGACGGCAGTACCGACGCCATGCGTTGGACGGCGGCGCTCCGGGCGTCTGATGGGCGAGGGGACGTGGCCCTGAACAGCACGAACGCATCTGCGAGCGCGGTGACCATGCAGGGGACGGCCGCGCTTACCGCCGCCACCTGGCAGCTCACCGCGAACGGCACGCTCAATCAGTTCGACCTGCGCCAGTGGATCGGGCGCACGGATGTGCCGTCCACCGCTGTAGACGGCACCGTGTCGCTCTCGGCGCGTGGTCCCCGCGTGGCCGGCGGCGCGCCGGCCACCGACAGTGCGAGTCTGTCACTCATAGAAGGGAGCATGGTGGCCGACTGGAAACAGCTGGCCACCGATGACCGACCCGCTTTCGACCTGCTCGGCAGCGTGTCGCTGGATGCCAATCGGCTAACGGTCGACTCGGCGACAGCGCGGATCGGCGGAGTGACACTCGACGCGCGCGGTGCGCTCGCTCGCGACTCACTCAAGGTGGATACGCTCACACTGTCCGCGCGGGCGGACTCGCTTGGTGCGGTGCGTGCCCAGCTCGGTCGTCTCGCCTCGATGATGCAGTCCGTAGACAGCAGTACGGCCACCTCGTTGCGAAAGCTCGCGGCGGATACGCTTGAAGGAGATCTGTCACTCTCCGGCTATCTATACGGCAGTCTCACGGATGCTGGTGCCACGGCGGCCCTTGGCGCACGGGCGATGCAGGTTGGCTCGATCCGCGTGGGGCGTATCTTCGGATCTGCCAAGGCCGATCACGTCTTCACGCGCCCCGCGTTCGAAGGCGCCGCCACGGCTGACGACATCGATGGTATCGGCGCCATTCGTTTGCAAACCATCGGATTCCGCGTTGCGCAGGCCAACGCCGACAGTGGCCTGCTCGTGCTCGATGTCAGTTCACAGTCCGATGCACATCTACTGACGCGCGGTGTGTACACGCGTGCGCCGTCGCGATTCACCGTCGCACTCGACTCGCTGCATCTTTCGTACGCCGACGTCGTGTGGCGCAGTGCGAAGCCCATCACGCTGCAGCAAGACTCCGCCGGTTTTCAGCTCTTTCCCGTTGAGTTGCGCTCCAACGCGGCGGGCGTGCTGAATGCCGTGGCCGACGTGCCGACCAACAGCGGGATCACCGGCTCGATCCGGCTCGAGCAATTTCCCGTCGGCGAGATCGCCGCGCTGCTCGCCGGCACACCAACGTTCGCCGGGACACTGAGCGGCACGGCGGAGCTTACCGGGACGAGGCCGTCGCCGTTGCTGTCATGGACGCTGCGCGGCGATTCGCTCGGTATCGATGGGTTCCGTCTGCCACCGATCAATTCCACGGGGCGTTACGCCGACCGGACGCTTGTGGCCAACGCCGTGCTCACCGATACGCTTGGGGGAGCCATGCGCGCGGAGGCACGCGTGCCCATCGATCTCGCCATCGCCGCGGTCGAGAAGCGGATGTTGACGGATCAGGTAGACGCGCAGATCACCGCCGACTCCCTGCGGCTCGATGGGCTGCCGCTCTCCATCGACGGCGTGCAGCGACTCCGTGGTCGCGTGTCGGGGCAGCTGGCGCTGAGTGGAAACATGGATCACCCGGTGGCTCGCGGCTCCCTGACGGCCGAGGGCGTCGGCGCGTTCCTGCGGGATCTCAACATCGAGCCAGTGGACGGTCGCATTGTACTGCGCGCCGCGGAGGACTCGCTCATCCTCGAAACGTTGCGCATTCGCAGCGGCGGTCCGCTCGACACGGTCGGTGCGTCCGGTGCACTGCATTTTCATACCGGCGAGCCGTCCACCGTCTCGCTCAAAGTCTCCGCCAGCAACGCCATTCTGTCGCGGCAGCGCGATGGGACGGATCTCGACCTGAGCGGTAACGTCACGCTGGTGGGTCCGCTCAAACGGCCCACTCTCAGCGGCGCCATCTTTGTGCCGCGCGCGAATCTCGTGTTCGACCCGCTCGGCGCGCGCACTGCGCTCGATCTTTCGTCCGAAGCAGCGCGAGAGCTACTCGGTGCGGAGGAAGTGCCGGTGGCCGAAACGGCTGCGCAGTCGTTGGCCGCCCTTGGCACGTTCCTGAACGTCGAGAACGCCCGCGTCGACCTGGGCAACGAAGTGTGGGTGCAGACCCCAGAGTCGCGAGTAAAGGTGTCCGGCGGGCTCTCCGTCGCGATGAGCGGAGATCGGC
>JBBQAK010000244.1:0-6151 GCA_038316215.1 Gemmatimonadales bacterium
GTATAGATATCAACAACAAACCGCTCGGATCCAATGACCGCGGCGAGCTCAGGATTGATGACCTTGAGCGCAACCTTTCGGTCGTGCTTCAGGTCATCGGCGAGATACACCGTGGCCATGCCGCCCGCGCCGAGGGCGCGCTCGATGCGGTAGCGATCCGCAAGCGCGGCGGCAAGGCGATCGTTGATCACGGAAACCGGGGGCAGGAGTTCATGGCACCGTGAACGCCGGTCGATGCCGCGGCTTCACGGATAGCGCTCTTGGGGCACGGAGGGGTGCGAACAACGTACGCCAAGGGCCTTCGGCACGCGAGCGGCCGCGCGCGCCACACCGTCGCCAGCGCGCCTCCGTGACCGTAAGTTCCGCCGATGAACAGCGACATGCTCCGGCGACTGACCGCCTCCCTCGCCGATCGGTACGACGTGGAAGGCGAAATCGGTGCCGGCGGCATGGCCACCGTGTACCGGGCGCACGACGTGAAGCACGGACGCGACGTGGCCATCAAGGTGTTGCATCCCGACCTTGGCGCGGCGCTTGGCGGCGAGCGCTTTCTCACGGAAATCCGCACCACCGCGCGACTGCAGCATCCGCACATTTTGCCGCTGCTCGACAGCGGCGACGCCGACGGCTTGCTCTATTACGTGATGCCGTTCATTGCCGGCGAGACTCTGCGGGCACGCCTCGAACGTGAGAGGCAGTTGCCGATCGACGATGCGCTCCTCATTGCGCGCGAAGTGGCCGACGCTCTGGGCGCGGCGCACGCTCTGGGCATTGTGCATCGTGATGTGAAGCCCGAGAACATCCTGCTGCAGAACGGCCACGCCCTCGTCGCCGATTTCGGCATCGCGCTCGCCGTGCAGTCGGCGGGCGGACAGCGCATGACGCAGACCGGACTCTCGCTCGGCACGCCGCAGTACATGAGCCCCGAGCAGGCCATGGGCGAGCGCACCATCGACGCACGGAGCGACATCTACGCGCTCGGCGCCGTGACCTATGAAATGCTCACCGGCGACGCGCCCTTTACCGGCTCGAGCGTGCAGGCCATTGTCGCGCGCGTGCTCACGGAGAAGCCGCCGTCCATCCGCACGGTGCGCGATACCGTGCCGGCAGGCGCCGAGCAGGCCGTGCTTCGCGCCCTCAGCAAACTGCCGGCTGATCGCTTTGCCAATACGACCGACTTCGTCGCCGCGCTCACGTCCAGCCCGCAACTCACGAATGCGCATAGCTCGAGCACACCCGTCGCGAATGCAGCGTCGCGCAGCCGGCGGTGGCCGTGGGTTGCCGCTACACTCGGAGTCACGACGGTCGCATCGTTGGCCATCGCAGGCTGGGCGCTGACGCGCGTATCGGGCGTCGCCGCGACATCTGCGGCTGCCAACACGTTCGACGCAGCGCTACCAGACAGTGCCCCCATGTCACCCGTCGCCGGGATTGGAGCGACCGGCTTCGGCGCGGCCAGCCGGCATCTTTCGGTGTCACCACGCGGCGACTTCGTCGTGTATCCGGTGTTGCGGGGCGATTCCACCATGCTCTGGCGACGGAGCCTGATCGACGCCTCGGCGGCGCCGATCGCTGGCACGCAAGGGGGAAGCACGCCGCGCATCTCGCCTGATGGGCAGCGAGTCGCGTTCGTCGCTGGCACGCGCACGCTGCTGGTTCCGATCGGCGGGGGCGAACCTCGCCGACTCATGGAAGGCGACCCACCCGTGACGCTGGAATGGGTAACCGCCACCAGGCTCCTGGTGCTGCGCAATGACGGCTTCCGGCTGGCATGGATCGACGCCGAGGAGGGCGTCGTCAAGGACCTGCCGAACGGTACGCGCTGCGTCTTTGGCCAGTGGATGGCGGCTGAGCGCAAGCTGCTCTGCAGCTTTAACGAGACGGCGCTAGCCTTCGATCCGGAGACGGGCGAAATGTGGCCGCTGCGCACGGAAGGCGAAAACGGGAAGGCGGGGCGAGCCGTGAGCGGATCGACATTCCGACTCATCGATGAGACGTACATGACCTTCCTGTCGCTCGATGGTACACTTCGAGGTGCATGGTACGACCGTCGCACGCACACGCTGGGGCGCTCGGTTTCGCTCGTGAGCGGCATCAGGCGGAATGTTCTTGGCGCGAGTCAGTTCGATATCGCGGCGAACGGGCTGCTCGGCTACGCGCCGGCTGGCGCCGAACGTTTGGCCACCATGGTGGTGCGACGACCTGGCGCGGACGCCGTGCCGCTGCCGATAGAGCGCGGCGCGTTTCTCCGCTTCGACCTCTCCCGCAACGGACGGCGCATGGCCGCCGTCGTAGCCACACCCGAGGGAGACGAGCTGCGCATTTACGACCTGCGCAGTGGACTCAAGCAGGTCTGGCTCCGCGCCTCCATCATCCGAATGCCGCTGTGGAGCCCGCGCGGTGATCGGATCGTGGTTCGCGTTGAAAATGATAGCGTGGCGGCGCTGGTCATCGGTTCGCCCGACGCCTCCGGTGCTCCCGACACCTTGATGCGGCGCGTGGGTGATCAGGACGCGCTCGACGTGAACGACTTCAGCGACGATTCCACCATCATCGCGCGCGGAAGTCAGGGCCCGATGGCGTTCCGCATCAGGATGTCCGGTCGAGCGATTCGCATCGACACGCTGTCGAAGGATGCGTTCTTCATGACACGCTCGCCGGATGGCAAGCGACTCGCCTGGCACACGTCGCAATCCAATCAGCTCTTCGCCGGTACGTATCCTCCCGGCGCGCAGCAGCAGCAGGTCGCCATCGGCGGGGTCGAGCCCCTCTGGCTGTCATCGACCGAGCTGCTCTATCGCTCGAGTGTCATCTGGTACAAGGCGCGCTTTGATGCGGTCACCGGCACGCTGATTGGTGCGCCGACCGAGTGGGCCCGTGACACACGCTTCGTGGATACCCCCGGCTGGTCCAATCGCCCGTCGTGGGACGGCGGCATCATTTATGTGCAAGGACCCGCGCAAGACGGCGTACGATACCTTCGCTTCATTCCCGACTTCGTGACGCGCCTGAAGGCCGCCGTCGATAGCGTGCGCAAGTGACTGGCGTTCCTCCTCGCGTCCCTCGGCCCGCTTTTTCGGTGCGCCGATTTGACACCATCCGCGTAACCACATGAGCGCATCGCAGCAACGCCTCACCGCCGCCCTCGCCGACCGCTACCGCATCGAGAGCGAACTTGGCGCGGGTGGCATGGCCACGGTGTACCTCGCGCACGACATCAAGCATCAGCGCGATGTCGCCATCAAGGTGTTGCATCCCGACCTCGGGGCCGCCCTCGGCGGCGAACGCTTTCTCACCGAGATACGCACGACCGCGCGGCTGCAGCATCCGCACATTTTGCCGCTGCTCGACAGCGGTGAAGCGGATACGCTGCTGTATTACGTCATGCCGCTCGTGCGCGGCGAAACACTGCGGGCGCGCTTGGAACGCGAGCGACAGCTGCCAATTCCTGACGCGTTGCTCATCGCGCGTGAAGTCGCCGACGCGCTGCAGCATGCGCACGCGCAGGGCATCGTGCATCGCGACATTAAGCCCGAGAACATTTTGCTGCAGGACGGCCACGCGCTCGTGGCCGACTTCGGCATCGCGCTTGCCGTGCAAAGCGCCGGCGGCGCGCGCATGACGCAAACCGGGCTCTCGCTCGGCACGCCGCAGTACATGAGCCCCGAGCAGGCGATGGGGGAACGCACCATCGACGCGCGGAGTGATGTGTACGCGCTGGGCGCTGTCACGTATGAAATGCTCGTGGGCGAGCCGCCGTTTACCGGCCACTCGGTGCAGGCGATCGTCGCCCGCGTGCTGACGGAAGAGCCGCGACGCTTGACGGTGCAGCGGAAGGCGGTGCCCGATGGTGCTGACTATGCCGTGATGCGCGCCCTCGAGAAACTTCCGGCCGACCGATTCGAGAGTGCGAAGGCGTTTGCCGACGCCTTGGTCAATCCGAGCGCGCCGACATCGGCTGCGGCGCGCGCCCGCCCGCAAACGGCGGGGCAGAGGAAGCGCTGGAGCGCACTGACCGCCTCGCTTGCTGGCGCGGCGTTGATAGCGACCGGCGTTGCCGCGTGGGCACTGCTTCGAGAGCGCGACGAAAAACGGGACGTCGGCCTCGATCCCACCGCCCCCATGGGATTGGAGGGCACCACCCGTAAGATGGCCGTGGCGCACAACGGTTCCTTCATCGTGTACGAAGCGACGGTCGGCGAGAGCTTACAGCTCTGGTGGCAGAGCCTTGATGGTGGTGGTGTGCGTGCCATATCCGGCACTGAGGGCGCTACCGGAATGCCGCGACTCTCGCCGGATGACCAGCGCGTGGCGTTTGTCGCCGCCGGCGAACTGCGCATCGTGAGCGTGGGCGGCGGCGCACCAAAAACCGTAGCGCGCGTTCAAGACCCGACGGGCGGCGGCTGGCTGACCAACGGACAGATTTTCTTCGCGGACGATGATGGCCGCGCGCTCCGGTGGATCGATCCGGAAAATGGCTCCAGTCGCGCGGATGCGGTGCAGCTCTGTCACAATGCGCAGGCACTGAGCGCGACAGAAGCATTGTGCGGAGGCGGCTCGTCCAAATCGGCGTACGCTCAGAGCCCGTCACAACCGACCGTGCGCAGGTACATACGTCGCACGTCGTCTGCCGGCAGCGCGGGGCCGCCGATCATGCTCGGTTCCGACTTTCGGGTCGTGGACAGCACGTACCTCGTGTATATGGCGATGGACGGCACACTCAGCGCCACGCGCTTCGCCAACCGCGACTCACTGACCGTAGGTAAGTCGGTGGCACTGGTACCCGGCGTGCGGCGCGCGCAGTACTCGGGTACTGGTCAGTACGATCTGACTGACGACGGTACGCTGGTCTATCTCCCCGGGATCAATGCCGACGTGGGTCGCGTGGTGCGATGGTCGAGCACCGAGGGCACAGTGGCGATGAACGTCGATCCGGCCACGCACCTCCGCTTCGCGCCGAGCCCGGACGGTCGGCGATTGGGAACGGTGGTGGAGGGGATTCAGCAGCAGGAGATGCGAATCTACGATCTCACGACCGGCGCCTTCGAAGTCGTAGAGAAAGGGTTTTTCCTCGGTGCGCCGGGATGGAGTCCGGATGGGCGCAAGATTGCCTATCGCAAGCAGGAATTCGCCAATCCTGAGAGTGAAACGGTGTACGAAAGGCAGCTCGACTCACCCGATGCACCGCGTGTGCTCGTTGCCGGTGCGTATCAGGCGCGCGAGGCGTCGTATCTCGCCGATGATCTGCTGCTGCTTAGCGTGAACGGGAAGGACCAACACAACTTCCTCGTGAATCCCTCCGTGTCTCCTGTGCGTGTCGACACCCTGTCGCTCGGCGCGTATTTCATTGCTATCTCACCCGATCGGCGTTGGGTCGCGTACACACTCGGTGGCACGCGCGGGTTGCTGTTGCAGCCATATCCAGCGCTCGACAAGCGCTACCTGATCGACGCCAGTGGTAACGAGCCGGTCTGGCGATCCGCCACGGAACTGCTGTACACCGCGCAGGAGCGCGGCATCCTGACCGTGAAGCGCGTCATGATCGACGCCGCGTCCACGACCTCACCGGTGGGCAAACCGGAGCTGGTGATCGCCGATCCGCGCTTCACCGAAACGCCCGGCTGGTCACTCGGAAAATTGCCAGGCGGTGGCATCGCGTATGTGCAATCACCTTCGGAAAACCTTGGCTACTACGTGCGCGTGATTCCGAACTGGGTACGCGACATGAAGCGCGCCGTCGATGCGGCGAACCGATGAGCGGCCCATCGATGGACGACTCACTGCAGCGCCTCACCACCGCCCTCGCCGATCGCTATCGCGTCGAGCGCGAACTCGGCGCCGGTGGAATGGCCACCGTGTATCTCGCGCATGATATCAAGCATGAGCGCGATGTCGCGATCAAGGTGTTGCATCCGGATTTGGGAGCCGCGCTTGGCGGTGAACGGTTCCTGTCTGAGATACGCACGACCGCGCGGTTGCAGCATCCGCATATTCTGCCGCTGCTCGACAGAACAGCGTAGCCTTTGATGCGACCGGTGTAGTCGACGTAGCCTTCGATGTAACTCTTCGCGAGCGCGAGTGGTGTCGCGAACACAGGCTTTCGACCGTGCAGTCCGGGATCACGCGAGCGTGCCACTGAGCCCCATCCGGT
>JBBQAK010000340.1:0-4469 GCA_038316215.1 Gemmatimonadales bacterium
AAACCCCGAGAAGATGCTGAATCAGATCATCGTCGACATGCGCAACCAGCTGGCCAAGGCCAAGCAGCAGGTCGCTGCCGCCATCGCTGACGAAAAGCGCCTCAAGGACCAGGCCGACGGGGAGTTCAAGCTCGCCGATGACTGGGACAAGCGCGCCATGCTCGCGGTGCAGGAAGGGCGCGACGATCTCGCCAAGCAGGCGCTGCTCCGCGGTCAGGAGCATCTCGAGCACGGCCAGCAGCTCGCGACCACGTGGGAAACGCACAAGATGGAAACGGAGAAGCTCAAGCAGTCGCTCCGTGACCTGAACGACAAGATCGAAGAAGCCAAGCGCAAGAAAAATCTGCTGCTCGCGCGCCAGCGTCGCGCCGAAGCACAGGCGCGCATCTCGCAGACGATGTCCGGCCTGTCGGACAACTCCGCGTTCGATGCCTTCGCGCGCATGGAAGAGAAGATCACGACCAACGAACGGCAGCTGCAGGCCGCGCAGGAAATCGATGAGGAGTTCAGCGGCGATCGTCTTGCCGGCGAATTCAAGCAGCTCGAGCGTGCGTCGGGCGGCGTGAACGCCGATCAGCAGTTGCTCCAGCTGAAGCAGCGCATGGGCATGCTGGCCGCCGGTGCGCCGGCGGCATCGCGGCAGCTCGCGGCGGGTGCCGCTGAAGCGGCCGCGGCCGCTGCGCCGGCTCAGCTGGCTGCCGGTCCGGATGCGGCCGCCATGGCGGCTGCCGCGACTGCCGCCGCCGCTGCGGCCGCCACGGCCGCCGCCGCGGCGGCACAGGCCAAGACGGGAGAGGCCGAATTGATCGCTGAAATCGAACGGCTCAGCGGTACTCAGCCGAGGTCGTGATCGCCGAGGTCGTTACTGAGCGGTAAATTACTGTTATCCCTTCCGGTCGCTAACGGCGGCTCCCTCACTGGGGCCGCCGTTGGGCAATCCGCACCTACGTACCATGGTTCTGTCGCGTCGATTTCTGATCCTCGCCGAAGGAAGCTTCGGCCCGCTCAGCTCCAAGACCGCCAACGCCTGCATCCGGTATGTGCCGGATGAGGTGGCTGCGGTGCTCGACAGTGCAACGGCCGGTCGCACGACGCAGGACGTGCTCGGTTTCGGTGGAAACATTCCCGTCGTCGCGGATTTCGCCGCCGGTTTAACGCATCGGCCGAATGCGCTGCTGATCGGTATCGCACCCGCCGGTGGCCAGTTCCCCGACGCGTGGCGCCCTATCGTCGGCGACGCCCTGCGCGCCGGGCTCGATGTCTGGAGCGGCCTGCATACCATGTTGGGCGATGACCGCGAGTTCGCGGCACTCGCCGCTGCATCTGGCGCGACGATTCGCGATCTACGCCGTACGCCAGCGGGTCTCGATGTGGCCTCAGGCCGCGTTCGCGATCTCGACGCCACCGTCGTGCTGGCCGTCGGCACCGACTGCAACATCGGGAAGATGACCACCCAGCTGCAGGTGCAGTCGTCGGTGCGTCAACTCGGACATCGTGTGAACTTCGCCGCGACCGGACAAACAGGCATTCTGGTCGAAGGCCGCGGCATCGCGGTCGATGCCGTCATTGCCGACTTTATTGCCGGCGCCGCCGAGTCGCTCACGATCGAAGCGGCAGAGGGTGCGGATATCGTGTTGGTCGAAGGGCAGGGCTCCATCATTCACCCCGCGTACTCCGGCGTGACGCTGGGGCTCATGCACGGTGCGCTACCACATGCCATGGTACTCTGTGCGCAGCCGTCACGAACCACGATTCATCGCAATCCGTGGGTGCAGATCCCGACGCTCAGCGACATGATCCGCTTGTACGAAGGGGCGATGGAAGGGTTGCGTCCGTCGCCGGTGATCGCGATCGCGCTGAACACGTTCGACATGGATGATCGCGAGGCGCGCACGGTCGTCGAACGCGTCCGATCGGAGACCGGCCTGCCGACCACGGATCCGGTGCGCTACGAACCGTTGGTCATCGCGGAAGCCATCTCGGCGTTTCACGTGGAGCGCATGGCTGGCGTCGGTGACACGTTGTCGTGAGGCGGCGGCACGACCGGTCGTGTGACCGATATGGTCACCCCGCGCAATGAATTGATCCCATGCGCGACATTTGGATGACATAGCAGGAGTGGCACGATCACATCGTGTCGCCCATGACGAAACCACGACTGCTCTCGGTGGCGCGCGCGAGCGCCGAAGTGACCGCGGGGATACCGGGACAATGTGCCGTGAGTGTCCGGGTGCTCGACGACGTCACACTGCGCATCCATGCCGGCGAGCTCCTGCTGCTCCAGGCGCCCGAGGCCCTCGGGCAATCGATGTTGCTGGCGGCGCTGGCGGGCCGTGAACATGCACCGCAGCATCGCTACGTGCGCTCGGTGCGCGCCGCCGCGCCGGGACTTCGCATCCGCCGCGCAGCACTCCATCTCGAAGCGGTTGAGGAAATTCTGCGAGGCTGGCAAGACGCCATCGTCTCCTCGACTGCGACGGTATCGCGCACGCTGTACCTGCTGCGCGCTTCACGCCAGCGCCCCCTGCGCGGCGGCGCACTGACGTTGCGTGAGGCCGCTGAATGGCGACGATGGGGCCGGCACGCGCACGAACGGCGGGATGGCGTCGTGATCGCCTGTCCGCCGATGGGGACGCGACCGATAGCAACGCGACTTACGGCGACGCGACCCGCGGGGCCGCTCTGTGATCGCGGACTCCACGCGATGACGGTTTCCTCCGCGCACGAGCCCGTGGCGACGTACGATGCGCGTGCCGACGTCGACGCGGTTCACACCATTCGTCTGCTCGAACTGCGAGCGGGGCGCCTGCATACTGTCAGGACGCCCCGCGGTTCCCTCTCGGATGCCGCTCGGCTTACTGCTGACCTAGCGCCTCACCCGTGGTCTGCGCACGGTAGTAGTGACGCTCACGCGCCGACCGCTTCCCGTCCATCCCCCACAGCGTCGCCTGAATCATGATACCACGCATGCGTCGGGTGTGCTCCGGCGCCGGCACGGTGTACGAGCTGCCCACGTTCGCAGGCTCCGGCGCGGCCGGCTCGCCAACATACTGGGCCTGCCACGTGCCCAGCTTCACCAGGCCATCGGGCTTCTGCATGATGAACACGCGACCGACCACCGGTTCACCGTTGATGATCGTCTGACCGGTCACGGGGTCCACGGGCCACGTGCCAGCGGGTTGCGGCGCCGGTGCGGAAGCCATGGCGGCCTGCATCAACATCGCGCTGTCGGCCATCGCCATCGAGTCAGCGGCCGCGGGCAAGGCCATCGAGTCCGCGATGGCCGGGGTCACGGCCGGCGGCTGCGCTGGTGGTGTGGCCTGCTCTCCACCCTGACTGCGTGCCGCCATGGCGACCGCCACGAGGGCGCCGATGCCGACAACGGTGGAAACGCGCGAGGCAAGGCGCGGGCGATCCTGACGAGGCTTCATGGAGACGGTCCGGGTTGAAGTAGGGGGGCAACACGGGTGAATTACCTTCTACATTGAACGAACGCAAGAAATCGCCGAGAGATCCCGAACGGGATTCCCCAAAGGGATTCTCAGCCTACGCACCACGCCCGCCTTCACCACGATGCCAGAATTTCGCCTGTACAATACGCTCACGCGACGCGTCGAGCCGTTCGCACCCGCCGATGGAGAGACGGTGCGCATGTACACGTGTGGGCCGACGGTTTATAACCCGGCGCACCTTGGCAACTTCCGCACGTTCCTCTTTGAGGATCTGCTGCGGCGTGTGATTCGGATGGCCGGCTGGCAGGTCGAGCAGGTCATGAACCTGACCGACGTCGACGACAAGATCATTCGGAAAGCCGCGGCGACTGGCGCGAACATTCTCGAAGTGACTGAGCCGTTCACCGAGCTCTTTCATCGCGACCGGCGGTATCTCCGTATCGAAGACGCGGAGCGCTACCCGAAGGCCACCGAGCACATCCCCGAGATGATCGCCCTGGTCGAGCGTCTCGTGGCCAACAATGTGGCGTACATGGCCGAAGACGGCTCGGTGTATTTCGCGATCGATCGCTTCCCGGACTACGGCAAGCTGTCGCAGCTCGACAAGCGTGAAATCCGCGCCGGTGCCCGCGTCGCGCAAGACGAGTACGCCAAGGAAAACGCGCAGGACTTCGCACTCTGGAAGGCTGCCAAGCCAGAAGACGAGGCGACGGGCGCCGCCTGGGATTCACCGTGGGGTCGGGGACGCCCAGGCTGGCACCTCGAGTGCTCCGCCATGGCCATGAAGTACCTCGGCGAAACGTTCGATCTCCATGCTGGCGGTATCGATCTCATCTTCCCGCATCACGAAGACGAGATCGCGCAGTCTGAGGCCGCCACCGGCAAGCAGTTCGCGCGCTGCTGGTGCCACGGTGAGTTCCTGCTCACCGACGGCGCCAAGATGGCCAAGCGGGTCGGCAACGTGGCCAACGTGGTCGAGATGCGCGATCAGGGCATCAGTGGCACCGTGTACCGCCA